>CAYYZJ010000391.1:0-3397 GCA_964475615.1 uncultured Flavitalea sp.
CAATAAGCAATAGACAATTAGCAGTGGACAAATTTGCAAATAAATGAGTAACGAACAATAAAATAATGAACAACAAATAATTTGATTGCCTATTGCCAATTGCCTATTGCCAATTGCCTATTCTCCCTTCACGGCTTCGCAAACCCAGGCCTGCATGGGGAATTTCAATGGCTTGCCGCCGTATTTGGCGGCGATCTCTTTTTCAACATGATTTTGTATGGTATCCACTAATAAAGGATCCCGCTCGATGATAAACGCATGAACAGGATTGCCCTGAACAATGCCGGTTGCCGCTTCTGCTGCCGAAGGGCTGACGCCTTCTTTTTGCAGCAGCTCTATTTCGATATTGCGGAAGCCTGCTTCCTCCAGCAGCGAGCGGATCTGCTTTCTGTCATGAAAAGAAAAGGGGATCTGGTAAAATACAGGCGGGTTATCCGGGAAATAACTGTTCACGATATCATTGGCCAGGTAAAACAGGGGATTGTTCGCCAGTTCGTCCCATACATTGAAAAGCAGCCGGCCTCCTGGTTTCAATATGCGATAGGCTTCTGCAAAAGCCTTGGCCTTATCGGGCATGAACATGAAGCCGAACTGACAGATAACAAGGTCTGCTATTTCCGAATCGAAATGCAGATCCTGTGCGTCTGCTATATGCCATTCCACGCGGCCGTCATGGTTCAGGGCTTTGGCAATAGCAAGCATGTCGCTGTTCAGGTCTGTTGCGATCAGCCGTGCATTTGGCAGGGCCTCCTGCAGGTAACGCGTAACCCTTCCTGTTCCGCAGGCTATTTCCAATACATCGTGAACGGAGGACGCATCAATGCGGGCCACCAGGTCCTGCGCATAGGGATCAAACAGCAATGGCCCCAGATAGCGGTCATATTTTTCGGGAACCGAACCCGTAAAAGCGGTATTGGATGCCATGGCTCTTTGCAATTGAAATGATTTGATGATACCAGCGAAAACTAGGAAGTGATCTCACTGATCTTTCCCGTTTTCTTGTTCTTCACGATCACCTTCCTGGCACCGTAATGCGTTACTTCTTCTTTTACGAGATAATGATCGGCATCGTATTCATGAAGATGGCTGTCTTTGGTCACTCCTGTTTTCCCTCTCCAGATATCCAGTTTCACCGGCTCCCAGAGTTTGCTCTTGGCCGAACGGTAAGCGGCATCGAGCACGGCATTCACCACATATCCGTCGTAAAAGGTTTCCTTGGGCGCCACTCCTTTTTCCATCGAATTGAACATATCGGTGAACATGTGATTATAACCAAGCTCGTTCAGCTCATCGCCAACAGGGAAAAGCCAGCCGGTATTGCTTTCCGCTTTTTCGGCCACATAGTCGGCGCCTTTGCCTGTGGTGAACATTTCAAAACCGGTCCTCAGGAAATTATTCATCCATATTGTGCCTTCTGTTCCCATCACTTCATCGCGCAGGTCGAGGCCGCCGCGGAAAGTCCAGCTTACTTCAAACTGCCCGATGGATCCGTTCTCATATTTCACCAGGGCGATGGCATGGTCTTCGGCGTCGATGGGTTTTACCTGTGTATCGGCCCAGCACATCACTTCAATGGGCTTGATGTCCTTGCCGATAAAGCTCCTGGCTATTTCAACGCAGTGACAGCCCAGGTCGAGGATGCATCCGCCGCCGGCCTGCTCCAGGTTCCAGAACCAGTCGCTATGCGGGCCGGGATGCGTTTCTCTGGATTTTGCCCAGAGTATTCTTCCCAAAGCGCCGTTCTTCACGCTTTCATAGGCTTTCAGGAATTTGGGAGTATACACAAGATCTTCCAGGTAGCCATTAAATATGCCAGCCGCTTCAACGGCCAGGAGCATGCGCCTGGCCTCTTCGGCATTACGGGCCAGCGGCTTGGTGGTGATCACGGCTTTTTTATGTTTGCAGCAAAGCATCACTGCCGCTTCATGCAGGTTATTGGGAAGGGAGATGCAGACCACATCCACGGAAGGATGGGCGATGGATTCTTCCATATCGATTGTCCAGTGCTCGCAGCCATAGTCTGCTGCAAATTTTTTTGCACTCTCTTCGCGGCGTGAATAAATGCTGACGATCTTGTCTTTACTTCTCTGACCTTGTAATGAATCGGCATAGAACCTGCCGATAAAACCTGAGCCGAGCATCGCAATGCGTTTCATAAATGATGGTTTGTATTATTTATTGTTTGAAGATTATTGTGGCTGAACGCCGAGTTGTCTTTTCTCCCTGAAAAATAAAAGGAAATAGATCAGCACGCCTACGGCGATGTATGCAGGCACGAACCAGATCTTCAGCCAGTCGTGCCCGGTCTCCAGCTTATGCTGATCCACTACGAATCCGGAGAACCAGGTGCCGATGAACATGCCCAGTCCATAGGTGGCAAAAGTAAAAAGTCCCTGTGCCGCATTTTTGATCTTTTCGCCTGCTTTTTTCTCCGTGTACATATAACCGGTTACAAAAAAGAAATCATAACATACGCCGTGAAGTATGATGCCGGCGTAGAGCATCCAGGAATTGCTTCCGGTATTGCCGTAGCCGAAGCAGATATAACGAAGTATCCAGGCCGCCATGCCGAGCAGCAGCATGTTCTTTACGCCGATATTGTTGAACAGAAAAGGGATGGCTAAAATAAAGATCGCTTCTGATGCCTGTCCCAGGATCATTTTGCCGGCGGCATTGGTCATGCCGATCTCATTGAGAAACGGATTGGCAAATCCATAGTAGAATGAAAGCGGAATGCATACCAGGATGGCGGCAATGAAAAAGATCAGGTAAGGCCTGTTCCTGAACAGCACAAAAGCTTCCGTTCCCAATGCCTTTGAAGCCGAGGCATCGGCCACATTGCCTTTGGGAGGAGTATTGGGAAGAAGGAAACTGATCAGTCCGAGCGCTATGGAAACGGCAGCGGCAAGATGAAAGGTATAGGCTGTTTTTTCCCAGCGCAGGTTACCGATCAGCAATCCCGCCACGATCCAGCCGATGGTGCCGAATACCCTGATCCAGGGGAACTGCCTGCCGGGATCGGTCATCTGGTGAAAGGCGATGCTGTTGGATAAGGCAATGGTAGGCATATACAGCAGGGAATAAAAAAGGATCACCCAGTAGAAAGCCGTATTGCCGGTTATTTTAGTGGCCAGGAAAAGCAGGACGCCTCCCAGCAGGTGCAGCAGTCCCATGATGCGCTGCGCTGCAAAAAAACGGTCGGCGATCATGCCTACAAAAAAAGGAGAGATCATAGTGGCGATGGCGAGCGCTCCGTAAGCTGCTCCGATCTGCACTCCGGAAGAGTGCAGGTTTTCGCCCATATAAGTTCCCATGGTTACGTACCAGGAGCCCCAGATAAAATATTCCAGGAGCATCATCAGTCCGAGTAAAAAGCCGGTTGTTGCTTTCATCAAAA
>CAYYZJ010000392.1:0-2730 GCA_964475615.1 uncultured Flavitalea sp.
TGAAAGGTGTAAAAGGCGGAAGGTAGAAGACCTTATACCCCATGCCTTTTACCCTTTACCTTCTGCTTCAGTTCAGCTCGGAAAACTTGCCGTTATAAAATTTCTCGTCCATTTTCAGCTTCTGCTCCCATTTCCAGGCAGTGGACATCATGTCGTCCAATGAATATTTGATTGTCCAGCCCAGCTGTTTCTTGGCCAGATCGTTATTGGCATAAATGGCCACCACATCGCCTGCCCTCCTGGGGCCGATGGTATAATTCAGTTTTATACCGCTCACTTTTTCGAATGCATGGATGGCTTCAAGCACGGTAACGCCATTGCCCGTGCCCAGGTTGAACACCTCGCATTTCTTGCTGTTCTTCTTGTTCAATAAATATTCGAGGCCCAGCGTATGGGCATGGGCGATATCGCAAACATGGATATAATCGCGGATGCATGACCCGTCGCGGGTCGGATAATCATCACCATAAACAACCACCTGCGGCAGCTTGCCGATGGCTGTTTGGGTGATGGCAGGCACCAGGTTGGCAGGCCTTCCGATAGGCAGCTCACCGATCAATGCGCTGGGATGCGCGCCTACCGGATTGAAATAACGCAGCAGTATGCACTGAGCATCGGCAGCTTTTGAAAATTCATTGATGATCTGCTCACCCATCTGCTTGGTATAGCCATAAGGCGATTCGGCAGGTTTGGGCGGAGTAAGCTCGGTAACAGGTATTTCATCCGGATTGCCATATACCGTGCAGGAGGAAGAAAAAACAAAAGAATCGATATTGAATTCCTGAACACATTTAAGCAGGTTGATGAGCGACATCAGGTTGTTCTCGAAATACATCAGCGGCTGCTGAACCGATTCGCCCACTGCCTTGAAGGCCGCAAAATGAATGATGCCGGCAATATCTTCATTTTCCTGGAAAATAGCGCAGGTATCATCGAAATTGCAGAGGTCTACCTTATAGTTTTTTACTTTTTTCCCGGTTATCTTTTCGATGCCTTCCAGTATCCGTGGATTGGAACGGGAATTATTGTCGACCGATATCACATCGAACCCGTTTTCAATCAGGTCGACAATGGTATGCGATCCGATGTATCCGCAGCCTCCTGTCACAAGAATTTTTTTCATAAGCGATTAAGATGGTTATTGGTTGATGACATCCATTAAATATTGTCCGTAGCCGCTTTTCAGCAGCGGCTGCGCCATGGCTTTTACCTGATCTTTGCTGATGAAGCCTTTCCGGTAAGCGATCTCTTCGATGCAGGCAATTTTGATGCCCTGCCTCTGCTCTATGACCTGAACGAACTGTGAGGCCTGCATCAGCGAATCGAAAGTGCCGGTGTCGAGCCAGGCCGTGCCCCTGTCCATGATCGACACCTTGAGCTTGCCTCTCTCCAGGTATTCTTTATTTACATCGGTGATCTCATATTCTCCCCTGGCGCTCGGCTTGAGGTGCCTGGCGATGCCCACCACTTCATTATTATAAAAATACAAACCGGGCACGGCATAATTGCTTTTCGGTTTTGCCGGCTTCTCTTCTATGGAAACGGCATTCATGTTGGCATCGAATTCAACAACGCCATACCGTTCGGGATCGCTTACATGATAGGCATATACGATGCCTCCTTCGGGATGGGTATTTTTTTCCAGTTGCTTGCCCAGCCCCGATCCATAAAAAATATTATCGCCCAGCACCAGGGCAATGCTGTCTTTGCCGATGAACTGCTCCCCGATCACAAAGGCCTGCGCCAGTCCATTGGGCTGCGGCTGTTCCGCATAGCTGAACTGCAGGCCGAACTGGTTGCCGCTGCCGAACAGCTTTTTGAACAAAGGCAGATCATGGGGAGTGGAGATGATGAGTATTTCCTGGATGCCTGCCAGCATGAGGGTCGACAAAGGATAATAGATCATCGGCTTATCGTATACCGGCATGATCTGTTTGCTGATGGCATAAGTAATGGGATGCAAGCGCGTACCGGATCCTCCTGCCAGAATAATTCCTTTCATGATGCTTTTTTATCGGCAGGCAAAGTAGTAAAGATTGACCAAATTAAAAAAGCAGAGAAATCAATTAGCAAAATAGCAATATAGGTCTGCCGCGGCTTACACGATATGTAAAATAAGCTTCAGCAAAAAATAAACAATCGCTGAAAACACAGCGCTGACAGGGATGGTAAGGATCCAGGCCCAGAGCAGGTTGATCGTTACGC
This sequence comes from uncultured Flavitalea sp., assembly GCA_964475615.1. GTDB lineage: Bacteria > Bacteroidota > Bacteroidia > Chitinophagales > Chitinophagaceae > Puia. The sequence goes on from CAYYZJ010000392.1 coordinate 2,206, forward strand.
CCCAGCGAACGGCCGACAAACGCTTGGTGGCGCCCACACCCATGATGGAGCCCGCAATCGTATGCGTGGTGCTTACCGGGATACCTAATTTTTCTGTAAGGAACAGCGTTAATGCGCCGGCTGTTTCCGCGCTGACCCCTTCCAGCGGAGTGACCTTGGTGATGCGGGTACCCATGGTCTTTACGATCTTCCAGCCTCCGCTCATGGTTCCCAATCCGATGGCGGTAAAGCTGGCCAGCGGCACCCACATATTGTGGTTCACGAACTCCCCGAATGTCATTGTATGGCCCTGGGTGCCCTGGTAATAGATCATGGCTGCTCCGATAATGCCCATGACCTTCTGCGCATCATTGCCACCATGGCCCAGGCTGAACATGGCGGAAGAGATCAATTGCAGTCTCCTGAACCATTTATCGGCCCGGTAGGGATTGGCCTTTCTGCATATATTGACAATGGTGATGGTGATGAAAAAAGCAATGACCATACCGATGAAGGGAGCGAGGAAGATGAACAGGAAAGTGGGGA
>CAYYZJ010000393.1:0-6510 GCA_964475615.1 uncultured Flavitalea sp.
TAGCTTTGCGCTATCTACTTGTATGTTCCCCCGCATATATAGTGCATTATTAGCCAAAAGCCATCCGCTCATTGGAGAAAATTGCTTCAAACCATACATTTTATAAGCAGCATTGCGCTCAAAAATGACAAAAAATATCACTAATCCAAAACCAATTGCAATCCCGGCTAATTTTAACCAAACCTTTTGATAGGATAAGAGAAAGGCAATAGCAGCAATAAAGGGGTAATACATGGCATTATGCCGAACTGTAAATGCCAAAAACAATAAGATAGCCTGGGAAAAGATGTGGTAAGGTCTGGGTCTGTTAATAATCCATATTAATTCGCTCATCCAACAAAGACTTAAGGCCGCAAAAAGGGGATCACTGTTAATATAATTACTTAGATAAAGAAAAAGGGGATTACAAAACAGGAATAAGAATAAAATAGTTTTAGTTGATCTTCCAGGGCTATAAAAATAAAGAATACTAAAGAAAAAATATAATGAGGATAATTCCAGAAAAAAATACTGAAAAGCAACCACCCAGATATCGGAATGAGTTAATTCATGAAAGGCTGCTAAGAATTTGGAATATCCAATGGGCCAAATATTAATATTTAAGTTGATGGAAGCGGCGTAAATATAACTATATGAATCAGAGAAAAAATCGGGATATGGATAGAGATTCTTGAAAATAACGAATTGCACAATTATTGAAATACTTGCAATTAATAGCAATCTCCGATTCCTCTTGTTTTGAAATATAAAATTGAAAAAGAAAGTCCTGTCATTTATGTTTGAAAGATTAATTCGTTTGTTCATGTGATGGAAACGTTTATGGTATTCTAATTAAACTGTAATGCCTTTTTTTCTACCTACCGCTATAACTGAAAGACCCACATGGTGAAAAGTCATTGCATCTGTCACCCTGAATATCGGCACCAATTTGTCATAAAGGGATAGTTGTCCTGATGGTAGTATGCTTTTTTTAAAAATAGACCCTGACAAAAACCATCCTATAAGACCAGCCATATTGAAATATTTGGTTTTCATAATTTCAAAATCCTTGCTCAATAATTCTTTAATGGATTTACGGTTATATCGCCGCCAATGCTCTAATCCTTGATCGAGGCCATTATAAAGTGCGGTATAGGCTGGTACAAGCACAATAAGGTGTCCGCCTTTCCTCAATAATTGCTTGGCATTTTCTATAGCCAGTTTATCATTGGCAATATGTTCAATCACATTCAGGGCAAACACAGTATCGAATTTTTTTAATAAATGACTGTACTTTGTTCCAAAATCACTGTGAGCCAAATCAACCTGATGAATTCCTCTCACCATGGGGTCTCTATCAAAATGATATTGCAGTTTTTGACAATATTGCGGCTCAAGGTCGCTTAAGGTAATAGGTATTCCATTTTGAACGAATAAGGACGAAATATTGCCAATACCGCTACCTATTTCCAAGACTGATCCTTTTACAAAGGGGCGTATGGTATCAAACATCCATTGGTTCAGATTTTTTGCCTCGCTTAGATGCTGTAAAGTGGTAAGTCCTACTTCCTTGGGTGTAAGTAACTGGTGTGTGTTCATTTTTCAAGAATTTGTATTTGATGATACAGTACAAGGCACGGAAGCCATCCTTCCATCCGATCTTTTTCCCTTCCTTGAAAGTGCGTCCGTAATATGAAATGCCTACTTCATAGATACGGATCCCCTTGATACGAGCTATCTTTGCTGTAACCTCCGGCTCGAAACCAAAGCGTTTTTCTTTCAGGTTAATCCCCTTTATAATATCTGCTCTAAACAATTTATAACAGGTCTCCATGTCGGTAAGGTTAAGTCCCGTAAAAACGTTAGAAAAGAAGGTGAGTAACCTATTCCCGATAGAATGCCAGAAAAAAAGAATACGGTGAGGCTTTCCTCCAAAAAAACGAGTTCCATATACTACATCGGCATGTCCTTCAACTATAGGTTTTAAAAGAATATTATATTCTCTAGGATCATATTCCAGGTCTGCGTCCTGAATAATAATGCATTCGCCCGTTGCTTGAGCAATTCCTGTATGAATAGCAGCTCCTTTACCCTGATTTATCTTGTGTGCTATATAGGTGATATTCAGCTTTGGATTATTCTCCATATAGTGTTTTATGCACAACTCTGTATCATCTCGAGAACAATCGTTAACTATGACAATCTCTTTATTTATATCGTTGATTTAATGAATTTGACTAATGCGATCAAGTATTGATTGAATAGTGTTTTCTTCGTTATATGCAGGAATGACAATAGATAGTTTTTTAATATTACAAGCTATTTCATCCCGATCAGGAATAAAAAGCAGGTAATTTCGAAGGTCAGATCGGGTGATAATTTCATGCATATAATATTGCTTAACTGTATGCAAGCTAACTGCAGAAAATATCAAGATCAAGGGAATTAGTATCAGAATTAGGTCTAATCCAAAGGATGTTAAGCTCTATTGCCGAAAATTTTGCAATTTCAATATAAGGTTCAACATAAAATACCTTCCTAACGCATAATTGTGTATATATGCAATACTTGTTGGTGTAACGATTTGTGCTGTCCCTGTATCTCCATTAAATATATCATTAGCAGAAATGCCAAGTGTTACCTGGTTATTTTTTAAAAATTGCCGCTGCAAAGAAGCATTCAACAAAACAGGGTTGGATTGAAAATGATCGTTGTTGGCAGTAAATAATTGATAAAGGAAACTATTTAATATCCATTTTTTAAAGATATAAAAACGGTTATTGAGCGACCAGGCAACAGAAGAGAAGGTATTAGGGCTTACGTCGGGCGAATACCAACTGAACACTTTGGAATATTTCCCAGATAGCGATAATTCGTCAATATTCGGAACATTTAGATTAAAGTCGATATTCTGGCTCCAGCTAAAGCTGGATGTTCCATATATTTTATTATTTACTATAGTAGGGATGTGGGTTTTATTCAAGTTTCCGCTTATAGCAATCTGCAGTCGCTTATATAAAGTAGGAAACCCAAGGTGATAACTTAAATCAAGAAAATGATAACCATTTGCGTTTGAATAGGTAGTATGTTGGATTACAGAACTGCTATCATAAGAATATATGACATTAGGCACAATTGCATTGCAGGTCACGTTATATCGCAGTTCAACTCTAAAACTTTGCAGCAACTTCTGTTTCGGGGAAAACTGTTCGTAATAAAGTTTTAAATTATGATTATAAGAAGGCTTTAGATCTGGATTACCTGTAATTGGATATTGTGGATTATTTATATTGATTACTGGTTGTAATTTCAATATTTCCGGTGGTGCTACATTTCCATTATACTCTAAACCTAATTTCTGCTCGGGCGATATAGAGTAAGCCAATTGTGTTAATGTGAGAAGATTAAAATAATGATAATCCTGATTAAAATTTTTACCGACAATTTCTCCCTGCTGGATCAATGACTGAGCATCCATACTTAATGTAAGATTGAAGTTATTTGAATGTCTAATATAACCTCCATGCGCTTGTTGTGAAATTAAACTGGAACGATAATCATTACTCAATAAATCAATGACACTACTATCATATTGCAAACTATCCGGTGCGTGTGTAAACAGGCTATTTCGCGTTGATTGTGAATGCCATCCGTAGCCCAACTCGAGAAAAGAATATTTTCCAAAAGAAATATAATAATTCACAACAACACTCATATCCCTGTTAATATTCGTAATCTGCTGCATATAATGCTGCTTAGAAAAATAAGTTTGGTTATTAAATTGTATATCTGTATTTGTAATATTATCAGCTTCCTGACGCTGATATAAATAATGATAGGATGATTGTACACTAAGCCTGTTCCCTGAATTAGAGAACCGTTTTTCCCAATAGATATCAGATCCTGCAGAGAGATTCTTAATATTGGAATGAATAAGGGAGTAACCTTGGGTTATTTTAGTAGAACCACTATCCTGCTGAATACTGGAAAATCTATTTGAACTTGTTTCAAAAGACCGGAAATTGTTCAGTGAAGGACTAATGCGGATGGTGGTATTTTGACTAGGAATATATTCTAAGACATAACCTATACCGATATCACGATTACTTTCTGTTTCCAGATTGTTTTGTTGTTGATGAGTAGTATTACCCATAACAAAATTATCCTGTATCATGCTGTTACCTATCGAACGAACATTACTGGAAAGGCCAGCACTTGAACTAATCATCCATTTCTTATTCCACTTGTTGGCATAACCAATGTAAATGCCTTTCTCATAAATATTACCAACAGGGCTTAGATTGCGCAACCAGGCATTAAATGTAATGTGTCGTTCATTTTTTATGGCATCGCTGAAGAGAGTAGCTTCGTATTTATTTTTATTGCCGACACCTGTCTGTAGTTGGCTAAACACCCCTTCTCGCTTATTTTGTTTTAAAATCACATTCAGCACTTTCTCGGATTCCCTACTTTTTACCCCCGTCAGCCTTGCCTTATCCCCATAATCATCAATAACCTGAACAATATCCACAATATCTGCAGGCAGATTGCGAATAGCAGTAAGCATATCCCCTGGAAAATCACTCCCATTTATCCTAATCTTACTGATCTTTTTTCCCTGCATACGAACCGTTCCATCCATATCTACTTCAAGGCCAGGTAACTTTTTTAGAAGGCGCTCGAGTTCGGAACCAGGGTGTATGATGAAAGCTCTGGCATGATACTCAATCGTATCCTGCCGTATCGTAAATGGCTTAATATGAACAACTGTTACTGACGCCAGTTGCCCATATTGCGAATGCAATACAACAGGAGGCAAGGCAAAAAGATTTAATCCTTCTCGTAATAGGTATGATTTTTTAAAAGGCTCATAGCCTTCCATGGTTATCAGCACTTCAATAGAATCCGACCAGGGAATTTTCACATAAAAATCCCCCTGTTTATCTGACAGTGTAGAACCAGAATCAGTTTCATTATAATAATGAATACTAGCTCCTATAACCGCTGAACCGCTGCTGTCTCGCACCACTCCCTTCAATTCAATCTTTTTTTGTGCACAGGAACCGCCCCATGCTGCAAACAAGAACAGCAGTATAGATACTATCTTCCCCATAAGCACCAGAAGCTACCATCCCAAACTATCAAAATCAAGTAAATCCCTATCACGATCCGGTGAGCAGCTTATACTTCCGCTCTCCCCTTAATCCGAAAGGAATACCGCTAAGTAGTAGTTTATAGCGGTATTCTTTCGGCGTCATGCCCATTTGCTTTTTGAATTCACTGCCGAAATGGCTCGCCGAGCAGAAGCCATGCTTGCGGGCAATGAACTTGATGGGCCGCTCATAATCCTGCAAGTCCTCGGCAGCGCGGGTTACCCGAATCCGCAAAAGATAATGGTGAACCGTCAGACCCGTCCGTAATTGGATACCGGTTTGCAGCTTTTTAATGTCGATACCTACTTCAATCGCCAACTGGTCGGTTGAAATGGTATCCTGATAATGTTTTTCAATATAAGCGATCGCCAGGCTAATACGATCCTGCTCATAGGGAGTGAAGCATCCGTAAATAGGCATACAAAGGAGGTTTGAGTGTAAACAATTAGTTAGCAGAATGGAGGCCTTTGTTTACCAGCTTAGTTGTTCGGGAGGATAAATTTCACAAGAAATAAAAAAAATCCATTGTCATTTGAGGACATCCTTTTCTCTTTTCAGGACATTATTACCTGGAAGCAGTTTTTATTTCGCGTAATGTTTGCGGGGCAATATGAAAACGGCGCTTGAACGCGCGAATAAAACTTGTAGTTTCGCGATACCCTAATTCGGTTGCAATATCATCAACCGTTCTTGTTGTGGCAATGAGTAAGTAATAACCCTTATCCATACACTGATCCAGCAGAAAAGCGGAGATATCCTTATTAAACATCTTTCTGAAATTACGTGTAAGGGTTTTCTCGTGCAGGAAAGTTTCTTTTCCCAACTGCGAAACACGATGGTCATGAATATTGGGAGCAGCTTTTATTTTCTTCCATATCTCCAGCAGCGTTTCGCGATGCGGAGTATCCGGCACCTGCTCCAGATAAGCCATTTCCTTTATTCCTTTCCGGTAGAAATTAATCAGATCGATGATGCCTGTCTTTAATTCCATCGTCAGATCGCTGCCGGTTTCACAGGAAGTCATCATGGCGGCAAGCAGATGGTGCACTTTATAATCGATGGAAGCAGGCGGTAGAAGCATGCCGCTGTCGCCTGCCGATTTCAATTGATAAAGCGTAGGGTTGATGGCTTCGTTGGCGATCACAAGCTCCTGCAGCCAAACAGGATCGAGCATTAAATGAACGGTTTCGGTTATACCAGGCCGAAAGGATATTTCATGAATGCCCTGCTGCAAATAAAATAATCCGTAATGTTGGGGATCGGGTAAGATACCGCTTGGCTCGGCAGCAGGTTGCTCCTTTTCGTCAACCAATGAAAACAGCATCGCAAAAAGCGCCCACTCGACATTCAGATATAACGACACAGGACTGTTTATGCG
>CAYYZJ010000394.1:0-2051 GCA_964475615.1 uncultured Flavitalea sp.
CGCAATGCCTTTTGCGATGATCGGTTTTTTTCTGGGGGTAAAATACTTCAATGAAATGACCGGTTTTTTTTCCGGAAATTTTGTAGCGCTTGCTCCTTCATCAACCGCAACAGCAACACTGAAATATCTGCCGCATTCTTACGAAGATATTTTAATAAAATTTGCGCTGGTTATCGCCTGCATGGTCTTCGCGCGCAGCGCAGCCATGGCTTTCAACCGCTGGCTGGATGCAAAATGGGACGCACTCAATCCCCGTACGGCTATCCGCGAAATACCGTCCGGGATCATTTCAAAGAACAATGCCTTGCGATTTGTGATCTTCAATTGCATCGCCTTTGTCATTTGCACCTGGTTCATCAACCCACTTTGTTTTGGACTTTCTTTTGTTGCCCTGGCCGTTGTACTGGGCTATAGCTATACCAAACGCTTTACCCCGCTTTGTCACCTGGTATTAGGCATAGGATTATCACTCGCCCCCATCGGCGCTTACCTGGCCGTAACAGGCGCATTTGCCCTATTGCCCATCTTGTTTTCCTTTGCCGTGATCTTCTGGGTCAGCGGTTTCGATATCATCTATGCCCTGCAGGATGAAGAGTTCGATAAATCCCAAAACCTCTATTCCATGCCTTCCTGGCTTGGAAAGGGAAAGGCATTGCGCGTTTCCGAACTCCTGCACCTGCTGAGCACGGCCTGCGTCATCGCTGCCGGCATCTACGGCGGGTTCGGTTGGTGGTACTGGACAGGAGTGGCGATATTTGCAGGCATGCTGATCTATCAGCATTCCATTGTAAATCCCGCCGACCTCAGCAAAGTGAACCTCGCCTTCATGACGGCCAACGGTATCGCCAGCGTGGTCTTTGCCCTGTTTGTCATCACCGATCTATTGCTGAAATAATGCCCCGCATCCTCGCCATCGACTACGGATTGAAACGAACCGGTATTGCTGTGACGGATCCGCTGAAGATCATTGCAACGGGACTGACCACCGTCGAATCTCCCAGACTGATCTCTTTCCTGAAAGACTATCTGAGAAAAGAATCCGTTGAGCTTATCCTCATCGGAGAGCCGAAAAACCTCGACGATTCCGATACCCATGCTACTCCGCTGGTCAAAAAGATCATCGCGCAGATTCAAAAAGAATTCCCTTCCGTTCCGGTGCAGACCATCGACGAACGGTTCAGCTCCAAAATGGCTTCCAGGGCCATGCTCGATATGGGACTGAAAAAAAAGCAAAGACAGAACAAGGCCCTGGTAGATGAGATCGCCGCCACCATCCTGCTGCAGGAGTATTTGCAACAGATAAGCTAAGGTTTGATTGATATATTGCCAGATCGCCCGATTTGGAGTAAATTTGCGGTTTGGAACAAGAATCATCCATTCATTAAGCCGTTAAACAATGATCTTACCAATTGTAGCTTATGGCGCACCGGTACTGCGAACCGTGGGTAAAGACATCGGCCCGGACTATCCCGGCCTGGATAAACTGATCGAAGATATGTGGGAAACGCTCTATGCCAGCAGCGGCGTAGGCCTTGCTGCGCCTCAGGTCAATAAAGATATCCGGCTGTTCATAGTCGACAGCACCCAGATCTTCGCCAACCAGGAAGAAAATGAAAAAGGAAAATATCCCGACGAACCCGGCATCAAGCAGGTGTTCATCAACGCGCATATCCAAAAACTGAACGGTGAAGAATGGGCATATAACGAAGGCTGCCTCAGCATTCCCAAGATCCGGGAAGACATTATCCGTAATGAAGAAGTAACACTGGAATATATGGATGAACAGTTCCAAAAGCATGTACAAACGTTCAACGGCATCACTGCAAGGATCATCCTGCATGAATATGACCACATCGAAGGAAAACTGTTTATCGATTATCTGAAACCGCTGAAAAGAAAACTGCTGAAAGGAAAACTGGATGATATTTCCAAAGGAAAGATCAGTGTGGATTATAAAATGGTTTTCCCCAAATAGGCACGTGAGCAGGCAATTTTTACTACATGGCATGAACGCATTCCGGATATCCGTATTCCTGATCTTCACTGCATTG
>CAYYZJ010000395.1:0-3701 GCA_964475615.1 uncultured Flavitalea sp.
TAGCTGTTGTTGATGCCGGCTATCTCCACATAATTCTTCGCCATCTGGATGCCCAGGTTATTTTTCAATGCGATGGTGACAGCATCCTGCAGGCTCAGGTTTTGTGTAAATGCGCTTGCAGAAAAGGGCAGGCTCAATGCCGCCAGTAAAAATCGTTTCATGTTTTTATCAATTCGCAAATTTGCAATCCGCACATTCGCACATTTAATCGATAACCTCGGTTTGATGCACTTTATGTTTGCCCGACAGGAATGTATATACCGCCGGTATAACGAACAAGGTGAGGATCAGCGAAAACAGGATGCCGCCCACGACCACAATACCCAATGGAATACGGCTGGTGGCCGCCGCTCCCAGGCTCAGCGCAATGGGCAAGGCGCCCAGTGAAGTGGCCAGGCTCGTCATCAGAATGGGACGAAGCCGCTGGGCCGCTGCTTCCACCACTGCTTCCATTTTCGGCAATCCATGTTCTCTTTTCTGATTGGCGAACTCCACGATGAGGATGCCGTTCTTGGTCACGAGCCCGATGAGCATGATCATGCCGATCTCGGAAAAAATATTGAGGGTTTGATGAAATACCCAGAGGCTCAGCAGGGCGCCGGCAATGGCAAGCGGAACCGTAAGCATGATGGCAAAAGGATCGATAAAGCTTTCAAACTGCGCAGCCAGCACCAGGTAGATCAATATCAGCGCCAGGCCGAATGCAAATAAAATATTGGAAGAGCTCTCCGCATAATCGCGCGAAGAACCGCTCAGGGCAGTCTGGAAGCTGGGATCCAGCACGCGGTTGGCAATAGCCTGCATGGCCTTTATGCCGTCGCCGATCGTTTTTCCTTCGGCAAGCGAAGCGGAGATTGTAGCGGCCTTATACCTGTTGAAATGATATAATGTAGAGGGATTGCTGTTCTGCTCCAGATGGATCACGGCATCGAGCGGAATGTTCACGCCCTTGCTGTTGCGCACATAGAGGTTGCTGATATCGTTCGGAGCATTGCGCTCGGAACGGTCTACCTGTGAGATCACATAATACTGATATCCGTTCATGATAAAATAAGCCAGCCTTCCACCGCTGAATGCCGACTGCATGGCCGAGATCACATCATTGGTGGATAAGCCCAGGTCTTTCACTTTCAACCGGTCGATGGTAACATCCAGCTCCGGCTTGTTGAACTTGAGGTTCACATCCACATTGGAAAATGTTTTATCCTTTCTGGCTTCGGCCAGGAATTTGGGGATAACCTGTTTCAGCTTGTTCAGATCCTGGTTCTGCAGTACAAACTGCACCGGCAGACTGGTTCTCGACCCCGACCCTACTGCAATGGTCTGCTCCTGTATCGCAAAAATGCGCGCATCGTTGAACCTGGCCAGCTTTTGCTGGAGATCGCCGGCGATCTGCGCCTGTGTCCTTCTTCTTTCTTTCGGATCAACCAAACCAATACGCGGCTGTGCTGAATTGATGGTAGTGCCTGCAGGCGTTCTCACAAAAACAAATTGCCTTTCCGGAACGGAATCGTAGAGGTAATTGGCGATGCTGTCGGAAATGCTCGACATATAGCTGAAGCTGGTTCCTTCGGGAGCAGTGGCGGTGAAACGCACGGTGCTCCTGTCTTCCAGCGGGGCCAGCTCGCTTTGTATCGACCCCATGATGAGCCAGATGGTGACCGCACATGCAGCAATGATGACCCAGGCGGCCCATCTCACTTTCATGAATGCCTGCAGCAGCTTCTTATACCCGCTTTCCATCCCCTTGAAAAAAGGTTCTGTTGCTTCATAGAACCTGCCGTGCGAAGCGTTCTTGCGGTTGAGGTATACGTTCAGCACCGGAGTAATGGTGAGCGAAACAAAAGCAGAGATCAACACCGCTGCGGCCAGCACCACGCCGAACTCGCGGAAGAGGCGGCCCACAAATCCCTGCAAAAAGATCACGGGCATAAATACCACGGCAAGGGTAAGTGAAGTGGAGATGACTGCAAAAAAGATTTCCTTGCTGCCTTCCAGCGCAGCTTTCTGAATAGGCAGACCGCCTTCCAGCTTGCGGAAGATGTTTTCAGTGACCACGATGCCATCATCCACCACAAGTCCCGTTGCCAGCACGATGCCCAATAAGGTGAGCACGTTGATCGTAAAGCCGGCCAGGTACATGATGAAGAAAGTGGCGATAAGGGAGATGGGAATATCGATCAACGGCCGCAGTGCGATCAGCCAGTTGCGGAAGAAGAAGAATATCACCAGCACCACCAGCGCAAATGCGATGAGCAGGGTTTCTTTTACTTCGCTCAGCGACTGGCGGATATTCCTGGTATTATCGATGAGCACACTGAACTCCAGGTCTTCCTTGTTCTGGTTTTTGATAGCGGCCAGCCTTTTATTGAACTCATCGGCAATGGCGATATTGTTGGCGCCGGGCTGGGGAATGATGGCCAGCCCTACGGCATTCACGCCATTGTATTTCCAGCTTTGTTCCGGGTTCTGCGGGCCCAGCTCTATCCTGGCCACATCGCCCAGGCGCACAATGCCGGCACTGTCTTCCTTAATGATCACATTCCTGAACTGGCTTTCGCTGGACAGTCTTCCCTGCGTTGCAATCGTAAGCTCCGTATTGTTCCCGTAAATCTTTCCCGGCGGCAGCTCCACATTTTCATTGCTGATGGCGGTGCTGATATCGTTGAATGCAACATTGTACACATTCATTTTATTCGGGTCGAGCCAGATGCGCATCGCGTATCCTTTGTCGCCGAACACATTCACCGAGCTCACGCCTTCGATGGTCTGCAATTGCTGCTGCAGTATGTTGTCGGCATAATCGCTGAGCTGCATCAGGCTCTTGGTATGGCTTTGCACCACCAGCAGAAGAATGAAATCGCTGTTGGCATCTGCCTTGGTGATCACCGGAGGCGCATCGATATCGAGCGGAAGGCTTTTTGTTGCCTGGCTTACTTTATCGCGCACGTCGCTGGCCGCAGCTTCCAGGTCAAAGCCCAGGTTAAATTCTATCGTAATGGCGCTGCTGCCCAGCGAGCTGGTGGAAGTGATGGTGCGGATGCCGGGAATGCCGTTGATCTGTTTTTCCAACGGCTCCGTGATCTGGCTTTCTATGATATCGGGATTGGCGCCGGTATACGAAGTGTTGACGGTAATGATCGGCGGATCGATGGCCGGATAATCTCTTACGGCAAGAAAATTATATCCCACTACCCCGAATAGAATTATCATCAAATTCATTACGGTAGCAAGAACGGGCCGCCTCAGTGATAATTCGGAAATATTCATATCAGTTCGTATCGTTATTTAGTGCGGTAAGCTCTTCCAGGGTTTTGATGCTGCGTACCTGCACCGGAGATTTGGGTCTTGCAAAAAGCACTCCGGTAACCACAACGGTATCGCCCGGATTGATGCCCTGTGTGATCTCGACATTATTGGCCAAACGCAGTCCTGTCTTTACGTTGACAAATTCCGCCTTTCCTTTTTTGACCACGATGACCTGGTTGTTCCTGTCTTCCGGTATCAGTGAATTGGTAGGAATCATAATGGCCCTGGAATCGCCGCCGGCATTCACATACACTTTTACAAAAGCGCCGGGATTGGCTTTTTCCTGCTGCAGGATGGCTCTTACCGTAAGGTTCCTGCTGTTCTGGTTCACCTGCGGCTCAACCGCGCTGATCACTGCCTTGGTACGGACTTTTGTCCTGGCATCGAGCTCC
>CAYYZJ010000396.1:0-4671 GCA_964475615.1 uncultured Flavitalea sp.
GAAGCTGTAGGGCGCTTCGCCGGTAAAGATCAGGGTGACTAGGCTTTTTTTATCGGCCCCTTTGTTTACGGTGGCCTGCACCACTCCTTTCACCGGCCTTAACCCCACGTCGGTGAAATTATTTTCTTTTTGCGATGCAGGCAGGCTGCCGAGATAAGCGGCCAGCAAGGGTTTTATTTTGGCAGTATCGATATCGCCCACAAAAGTGAAATGCATGCCGTAAGCATTGCCATATATTTTTTGGTAGGTGGAAAACAGCGTATCGAGATTGAGCTTGTCGTAATCGGAAGGCTGTGGAATGCCGCCGGCCCAGGGATTGTTGTTGAACTCTATTCGTGTAACGGTATCGCTGAAATAGGTGAACGGATTGGAGCGGATATTCTGCAAAAATGCTTTCTGCGAAGTAACATAAGACTGGAACAGCTTTTCATCCCTCCTGGGCTTGGTAAAAAAGAGATGAACGAGCTGCAGGAAGGTTTCAAAATCCTTGGTGCTGCTGTTTCCCTCGATGCCTTCATCGTTCGGATTGATGTATGGAGTGGCTGAAACGGTTTTGCCTGCCAGGAAATGCTGCAGGTCGGTAGGGCTCATGTCTTTCACGCCCATGGCGGCAACAACAGTGGCTGCATATTCTGCATTCTCTTTATTGGCCAGTCCGAAATTCCGGTAACCTCCCCATCTCCAGGCATCCATTTTAATTTCATCGTTCTTGAAATCGGTTGGCTTGAGCGTTACCGTTATGCCATTGCTGAGGGTAAGATCGATGGTGCCCAGTGCCGTGTTGCTGCTTTCTGCAGTGATCTTTCCTGCTGCGGGCAATTGATCCATCAACGATTTGGCCACTGCTTTTTCCTGGTAAGCATATACCGGAAGCTGATGCGCGGCACTGAACATGGCCAGCAACTGTTGTTTGCCCGGTAACTGTGCGCTGTCTTTCGACGGTGCGGTCAGCAATACGAATTGACCTTGGCGGGTCTGCATTTTTGCGGTCAGCGCATTCACTTCTTCCAGTGTGATGCCGGGAAGCGCCTGCTTGCTGAATTCATATTCATTGGCAATGCCGGGCACCGGTTCTCCATTCAAAAAATTGCCGACATATTCCTGAACCAGCCGGCCCGATTCGGTCTTGTCTTTGTTTTCATAGGCTTTCTGCAGCGTGTTCAGCAGGTTGCTTTTTGCCCTCTCCAGCTCGGTCTGCAGGAAGCCGAATTTTTTTACGCTTTCGGTTATGGTTGTCAGTGAATCGATGGCTGCCTGCACGGGCTTATTTCCGAGAACGGCGAAAGAAGCGAACGCGCGGTATCCTCTCACAAAATCGCTCATGCCGGTATTGGCAAATACAAAAGGCGGATCAGGGAGATGAGTGAGCTCGGCCAGGCGGTCATTGATCATGCTGCTGAACAGATCTTCGATCAGGGATTTCCGGTAGTCGGCCCAGGTTTTAACAGGAGTTGCGTTTTCAATGTAATGGAAAATGCGCAATATTTTATAAGTGGCTTCCTTGTCGGTAAGCACCATGCTTTCATTGGCCGTTCGGAGGGGAATGGGTATGATGGCGGGCCTGGGCCTTGCAGGAGCGGGATTTTTCAGTTTGCTGAAATGACTGATGATCTCGCGCTCGGCTTTTGCCGGATCGATATCTCCCACTACGATCACGGCCATCAGGCTGGGCCGGTACCAGGTTTTATAAAAACGTTTCAGCGAAGCGGGTTTGAAATGCTGGATGATCGAATCCTTCCCGATGGGAATGCGTGCCGAATATCTGGAGCCGTTGAACAGTTTGGGATAATATTGTTTGCCCATTCTTTCATTGGCGCCCTTGCCCAGCCGCGATTCTTCCAGCACAACGCCTCTTTCTTTATTGATCTCGCCGGTATCGAGCAGGGCATTGCCGGCCCAGTCTTCCAGGATGGTAAAGCCTTTGTCCACCTTCACCGAATCGTCGGAAGGTATGGGCAGGATGTATACCGTTTCATCGAATCCGGTATAGGCATTGAGGTCGGCCCCGAACTGAACGCCGATGGATTGCAGGTAGCTGACCAGTTCATTTTTCGGGAAATGAACCAGGCCGTTGAAGTTCATGTGCTCCATCATGTGGGCCAGTCCCTGCTGGTCGGGATCTTCCAGCACGGAGCCGGCATTGACCACCAGGCGAAGCTGGATCTTGTTCTGTGGTTTTTCATTCTTGCGGATATAATAAGTGAGGCCATTGGGCAGGCGGCCTATTTTAACGGAGGGGTCAACCGGAATTTTATCGGCCGGGTTGATCTGTGAAAACGCCGGTTGAGCAAGCATCAGGATGGCTGTAGTTAACAGAAGCCAGATGGAGAGAGGCGATTTTTGCATAAGTAAGTTTTAAGAATGCGAATTAAATGGAAATTATCCGATTCTTTTTCGACGGCCGTCAATTTTTCAATTTAATTTTTTAAATTCACTAAAATAAAATGATTGCTGTATGATTAAATTTCACGAAATCAAAGTCGGAGATATTGTGCTGGCTGAGTACGACGGCCAGCGGGTAGAGGGAGAGGTGATTGAACTGAACCATGATGATAAAGAAGTATGCGTTCAGACCGATGTGCAGGAATTCTGGTTCACTCCGGACCAGTTGTATCCCATCCCGCTCGATGACGAGCAGCTCCGTAAGCTGCATTTTGAAAAGCAGGAGAACGGCGACAATACCGTCAAGTACATGCGCGGCCCCTTCAGGATCCTGCTGCCGAAAAAAAACGATTTTTCTTCATTTGAAATATGGTACCGGGAAGACAGGCGCCAGCTCAATCATCCCCTCAGCGTGCATGAGCTGCAGAACCATTATCACCAGATGACTAAAGTGGAGCTTACGAGGTGAGGGAATGCGAGATGCGGGATGCGAGATACGGGATGTGGTTGATTTTCAGCATTAATCCCCTAAAATCCGCGAAATCCGCAATAAATCCCTAATTCCGAGATAAAGTTTTGCATTTCAGGAAGGAATGCCTATCTTTGCGCTCCCAAAATTGTATGGCTAAACAAGCACTCATTAAACAGGATGGAACTATTGTAGAAGCCTTATCCAATGCCATGTTCAAAGTGAAATTGGAAAACGGGCATGAAATCCTGGCCACTATTTCCGGCAAAATGAGGATGCACTATATCAGGATCCTGCCTGGCGACAAGGTAGGTGTGGAGATGAGCCCTTACGATTTGAGCAGGGGAAGAATCATTTTCAGGTATAAATAATCAGGCCGAACGCAGCAGGCTGAACGCCTAACGCCAAGGTAAAAATCAATTTACAATGAAAGTCAGGGCATCCATAAAAAAGCGCAGCGCCGATTGCAAGATCGTGAGGAGAAAGGGAAAGCTCTATGTGATCAATAAAAAGAACCCCCGTTTCAAGCAGAGACAGGGATAGGAACCAATAGGCAATGAGCAATAGGCAATATGCAAATAAACAATTGCCAATTGCATATCGCCTATTGCATATTGAATCAAGAATACTGAAAACTAAAACAACACTATGGCTCGTATTGCCGGGGTAGACTTACCAAAGAATAAAAGAGGTGAAATAGGACTTACCTATATATATGGTATCGGCCGTTCCACTGCCCAGTATATTCTGAACAAAGCAGGGATCAGCCTGGATAAAAAAGTGCATCAGTGGAATGATGATGAGCTGAATGCCATCCGCAATATCATTACCAATGAACTGAAAGTGGAAGGCGCACTCCGTTCCGAAGTGCAGATGAACATCAAGCGCCTGCTGGATATTGCCTGCTATCGCGGCGTTCGCCATCGTAAGGGGCTGCCTGTCCGCGGCCAGCGCACCCGTACCAACAGCCGTACCAGGAAAGGCAAGCGCAGAACAGTGGCCGGCAAGAAAAAAGCACCCAAGAAATAAATAATAAAAAGATTACCTGTTAGCAAATCATGGCAAAAGCACAAGCACCGGCCAGCGCAAAAGCGGCTGCAAAGAAAAGAGTGGTAAAAGTTGATGTTTACGGAGATGCGCATATCACCGCCAGCTTCAACAATATCATCATCAGCATTACCAACAAAAATGGTCAGGTCATTTCCTGGAGCAGTGCCGGGAAAATGGGTTTTAAAGGTTCAAAGAAGAATACGCCCTATGCTGCCCAGATGGCCGCATCCGATGCTGCCAAAACAGCCGTTGAAGCCGGTTTGAAAAAAGTGGATGTATATGTAAAAGGCCCGGGTTCCGGCAGGGAAAGCGCCATCCGTTCACTATCCAACGGAGGCATCGAGGTAGTGATGATCAAAGACGTTACGCCTTTGCCGCATAACGGATGCCGTCCGCCCAAGAAACGCAGGGTATAAATGAAGTCGGAAGTCCGAAGTCTGATGAAGTTTGAATTTCAGACCCACGACTTAATTCATAGGATGTACGATCGATTTTTAAGATTTTTATGATCGTCCATCGTCACCAAAAAATCGATAACAAATTATGGCACGTTACAGAGGTCCAAAGACCAAAATCTCCCGTATTTTCGGAGAGCCTATCCTGGGCAATGGAAAATATCTGAACAAGAACAGCAATCCTCCCGGCCAGCACGGTGCATCCCGCAAGCGCAAAAGCCTGGGAGAATATGCTCTCCAGTTGAAAGAAAAGCAAAAGGCAAAATACACCTATGGTGTATTGGAACGCCAGTTCCGCAAAACCTTTGAAGAAGC
>CAYYZJ010000397.1:0-7202 GCA_964475615.1 uncultured Flavitalea sp.
GAACAGTATCTTCCGTAATAATGAGCCTTTTACCATGCAGTTGCCTTAGCAATTTAAGCGCCAAATCTAGGAAATAATTTGATCACCAATTGTTTATCCCTGCAAATAAGGAAGCAAAAGGGAAGGAAATTTTTATTGACAAGATGGCATATCAATTTTGGTTTCCATTTTAATCTAATTAACGCTTGATACCCTGGCATAAAGTCAGCTATTGAAATTTTATTCCGTTTATCTCATCCAGCCTGGCTATCATTCCCCATCCATAAAAATAATTGGCAAGGCCGATGAGGATTTCATTTTTTCCTTCTCTCAGCGGAAGGCTGAAACGGCTGTTTTCGATCGTGCATCGCCCGTCATTCTTTTGTTCCGGCGTGCCGAAATAATTTTTATCGGCATACAGGAACTGACCATTGATGAAAACCCAAACCTCGTCGCTGAAGCCCAGGTTCAATATCCTTACCTGCGCTTTATCGGAATAAATGGTCGTTCTCAGCCAGGCCAGCCTGCGGGCGTCTTTACCTGCTGCACCATATTTCCTGGTTACGTTGACGATGCCCCTGGATTCTGCTTTTATGGTTATCCATTTGGTGCTGCTGTCCGGCAGCTCGGAATGGTTCAGCAGACCATGCATGCTGGGCAAAGGCATCACGATATCTTTCCCGAAAGGAAAATCCTGCGCCGGGCTCAGCTCCCAGTTGCGGATATAACGGGTATCGTTATACGTATAATGGTATCCGGCCTGGGAAGGCAGGCCTTCGGTTTTATCCGGCCTGATGACGAGGTTGGCATAGATCACATTACCGGAAAATGAGATGCCGCCCGAATCTGTCCATCCCTCCAGTTCCGGAACAGAAAGCGCCGGCTTCGTCATATCATTCACATAAGCCCTCATTTGCTTTCCGGAAACAACCAGCTTTACATGATTCCATCCGGTTTGATTGATGACGGCTCCGGCCTGGTATTCGTCAGACAGATCCCAGATGCTCATCCCATCGATGACGGCGGCATATTGAAGCGTGGTACGGGTTTCCGGCCCCACGGGCCCGAAAGAGCGGATATAAAAATTTTCGCTGCTTTTTTTATCGGCCGACATCCTGAAATTGATGCCGGGAAATCCCATGCCGGTCAGCGCTACATCGAATTCGATGGTGCCGTTGGTAAACACCCGGTCTTTTAAAAAAACCTGGTAATAAGCTCCGTTCTTTGGCTTTATTGCAGCAACATTATTGTGCTGGGTAAATTCCACCTGGCTGCTGTCGTAATCCCAGTAGCGCGGCTGCATGGGGATTTTAATATCCTGGGCATTGGCCATTGCCGTGAGGGCAATAACAATCGTAAGGCTGATGCTTTTTCTCATATTGAAGTTCAGTTTATTCCGAAACTATGGCCCTGCATACCGGGGGACAAATTTTTTCGACAAACGCATTAAATCGCATGACGAACCATTAGTCTTTGACAATTCGGATTTTTCTTGTAGCTTATCTGTATGATTAGGACGCTATTGGTTTTGGCTTTCCTCTTATGCTGCACAGCGGTCCCTGCCCGCAATTATTCCGATGCCGAAGGAAGAAAAGCCTGGGAAGAATTGAAAAAACAACCGCTTACAGAAACAACTTTCCGGCAGGCCTGCGACCTGATGCAGGATATCGGCAAGACCAACCTCAGGCTCAGCTATGCAATATTGACGGAATATGTTCCTGTGGTCAGGGCTTCGGGGAACCGGCAATGGCTGCACATCCTGCTGATGGGATGGGCAAGGGCAAAAGAATCGACGGGATATTTTGAGGAAGCCGAAAAGCTGTACCGCGAGATCTGCAATAACAACGCTCCTGAAGACCGCTATTACCGCGAAGCGCTGGTAGCCATGGCGCTGATGTATGCCGAATGGGGAAAGCTCGATTCGCTCAATAAATGCGTGGAAACCGGCGAAGCGCTGTGCAAAAAAGCCGGCGACCGCGAGAGCCTGTCCTTCCTGTACAGTTTCAAGGCCATGACAAGCAATGAGGATACGGCTTCCATGAGAAATTATTTTGAGCGCGCCATCAGCCTCTCGGCCGATCTTCAGGATAAAAATGCCTTGTTCACTGCACGGTACAATTACGCTTATGTATACCTGCAGAACAACCTGCAAAAGCAGGTCACTGAATTTGAATCGCTGCTCGAGCTGGCCAGGCATCCTTCGCTCAACCGCTATCCTACCAGGCTGTACGACCGAACGGCCTTCAGTTTCAGGAATGCAGGGCCAAGCGTATACTATAACCTCATGCAGATTAACCTGCTGCTGACCGATTATGATAATGCATGGAAATTTGCGCAACTGTTTTATGATGCCACCATCAAACCCAATCCCGCCAGCATCAATGCGCCTTATTTCAATGCCGAAATGGCCATTGCCAAAGCATATCAGAACGATTTCAAAAACGCATCGGAGTTCCTCGATGCAAGCCGCAAGGGATTCAATATGCGGGAAGATTCCATTCCCTATCTCAGCTATTTCATTGCAGCGGGAATGCTGGCTGAAAATGCAGGCCGATATGACCAGGCCCTGCATTATTATGCAACGGCATTGAAAAAAGGGAACACGCAATCGCAGCACCTCATCCCGCCCGAAATCTATTATGTGCACGCGCTGGTCAGAACGCATCATCTCGGCGAAGCGGAAAAGGTATTATCGGCTTTTCATTTAATGAAAGATACCCGCAGGTATTCCGCCATCGGGCTGAATTATTACAAGAGCGAGGCCGAGCTGTTAAAAGCAAAAGGCGATTACCCGGCTTATGGCGCCGCGCTGGAAACCTATTATGCGATCAGGGATTCACTGACCAACCTCAACCGGTATCGCGCCATAGAGCAAATGCAGACTGCTTTATTGCTTCAGCAAAGCGAACAGCAGGTGGCCAGATTGAATGAAGAAAGCAGGGTAAGAACGGAACAGCTTAGGAGAGAAAGGATCTTTTACGGCATCATCATCGGTTTCACGGCGCTCACGATCCTGCTGCTGGCATTGTACCTGCGCATCCGCCAAACGAGAAGCCGCCAGCGGATAGAGCAGATGGAAAAGCAGCGCGACCTGGAGCTGATGCGCAATGCCATGGAAGCGGAAGAGAATGAAAGAAGAAAGATAGCCGATCAGTTGCATGATGAAGTGAGCGCCATGCTTGCACTGGCTTCGCTCAATGTTTCTTCTACTTTGGAAAAAGGGAGAGGGGATGAGCAGGCAGACAAAAAATTGCAGAAAACAAGAGCAATCTTATTATCGGTAACGAATACCATCCGCGACCTGAGCCATCGCCTCACGCCGCTGATGATCGAGAAGTTCGGGTTCAGGAAAGCCATTGAAGACCTCGTGGAAACGGTCAACCTTTCGGAAAAAATAAAAATGGAAGCCGTGGTCATCGGGTTCGGGGATACGGGCAAATACCAGCCGTCGTTTTTAAACGACCTGTACCGCATCATACAGGAGCTGCTGCACAATGTGATCAAGCACGCCAATGCCAGCAGGGCCATGATGGAGCTTGTGGAGCATGAGCAGCATATATCGCTCATGGTGGAAGACAATGGCGTTGGCATGGACCAAGCAAAACAGATGAAGGGCAAGGGGCTGGATACCATTCAATCGAAAATTGCCTATTTAAAAGGAAGGATGGAAATTGAGCAGAAAGAGGATAAGGGAACATTGATCACTATTGAAATCAAGATATAATGGCTTTGCGGATCATGATTGCAGACGATCATCCCCTGCTGGTAGAGGGATTGACCACGGTGCTCGAAGAGATCAGGGATGCCTGTTTGCTGCCGCCGGCAAACAATGGAAAATCACTCATCGCGCAACTGCGGGCTTCTCCTGCCGACATTCTATTGCTCGATCTGAACATGCCTAAAATGGATGGCATTGAATCGATCAAAATAATCCGGAAAGAATTTCCTCAAACCAAAGTGATCGTATTCAGCAGTTATAACCAGCCCAAGCTCGTTGCTGAAGTCAAAGCGCTGGGTGCAGTGGGATTTTTGCCGAAAAGCAGCACTTCGGCGATCATTAAGGAAGCCGTTGTTGCAGTGGCTGCAGGCGCTGACTGGTTCCCGGAGGAAGGCATGCCGGAAGAGCCGGGCAGGCCGCCGCAACTGACAGATGATTTCGCCAGAAAATACCAGCTCACCAAAAGGGAGATCGAAATCATCGGCATGATCGCATCGGGCCTTACCACAAAGGAGATCAGCAGAAAATTATTCCTCAGCGAATTCACCATCAATGCCCATCGCCGCAATATTGCCCGCAAATTGAATATCTATACTCCTGTGGGACTGCTGAATTTTGCCCGCGAGAACGGGTTGATCAATCCGCAAAATAGTTAGCACCAGGTATTTCTCCTTAGATGGATGCCGGGGAAATTTGTGCATAGTCAGCCAATCTCATTTTAGTTAACCCCTAAACACTGGCTGAGAAATATATTCCCGGGCAATGATGTAGACAAGGCAAGAACCCGGACTTTTTCTTTGTATATCGGATATATTTTCAAGTGAGTTGAACTTTGATGCCGGAAGCGAGTATTATTTTTGCAGGGCGCTTTTTGACAGCGCTGTTATGGCAACTCTGGCTAATACATCGTCCTCAAAGACCTTTCCCTTCTACGGCTGGCTGGGCATAGCGCTCATGCTTGGTTCCTGGTATCTCAACTGGTCGCTGAGCGGATTGCGTACGCATTGGGGTTTCTTTCCGTTATGGCTGGGATTTTCTCTTGCTACAGATGCGCTCGTATATTTTCGTTCAGGCGATTCGCTGATCAGGCGAAGCCCTTCCCAGTTCATTTTGCTTTTTATCATTTCCATTCCGGTATGGTGGTTGTTTGAACTGATCAATCTGCTGACGCAAAACTGGATATATCTCGGGCGTGAATTTTTTACCGATATCGAGTTTGCGGTTCTGGCTTCGCTTAATTTTTCCACCGTGATACCGGCTGTTTTTGAAGCATCGGAGCTGGCGGCTACATTCCAGTGGATACGCAAGGCGAAAGGCGGGCCGCGGATCGGCCCTGCAAAATCTACTTACTTCATATTTATCCTTATCGGTTTAGTGACCCTGGCGTTTGAAATACTATGGCCGCATATTTTTTATCCCTTCATCTGGGTCACTGTTTATTTATTGATCGAGCCGGTGAACGGTTGGCTGAAACATCCGAATTTACTCAGTCATACTGCTCACCGGAACTGGCGGCCTGTACTGGCTTTGTGGACAGGCGGACTGATCTGCGGTTTTTTCTGGGAGATGTGGAATTATTATTCCTTTCCCAAATGGCAGTATGATCTGCCTGGTTTGAATGTGTGGCATTTGTTTGAAATGCCGCTACCCGGCTTCGTGGGTTATCTGGCGTTTGCGTTGGAGCTGCATGCCGTGTATTATTTGGTGAAGGGATTGTTTGGAGATAGGAGGGAGTATCTCAGGATCCGGAATTAAATGAAATATAACTTAGAGTATGGGCAAGTATGTATTATTTATTCAAGGCGGCGGTAACGGAGGTTATGAAGCAGATGCCAAGTTAGTCGCTTCTTTACGAAAAGAATTGAAAACTGCTTACAAGGTACATTATCCTAAAATGCTTCTTGATGAAACAGTGCAGGATTTCTCACAACAATGGCTAAATCAAATAGATAAAGAAATTTCTTCTGTGACAGGTGAAATAATTTTAGCAGGACATTCTCTTGGTGCTTCCATGCTGTTGAAATATCTTTCTGAAAATAAGATCAAAAAAAATATTGCCGGAATTTTTCTTATCTCACCCCCATTTTGGAGCGGTAATGAAGAGTGGATGCAGCCTCTTAAACTGTCAGGAGATTTTTCTGATAAACTGCCGAAAGACATCCCCATTTTTTTCTATCAATGCAAGGATGATGAAGTAGTTCCATTTGCTCACTTCACAATCTATAAGCAAAAGCTTCCTTGGGCAATATTTCGCGAAATAACGAATGGCGGTCATCAACTTAATAATGATTTATCAATTGTAGCCAAAGACATAAAGTCGTTATGAAAATCAAAGCTTATGCAATAAAAAAGAAAGCTGGCAAAGCTGAACCTTTTTCTTATGAAAGAAGTTTGGGTAAAAAGGATGTTTTGGTCAGCATTACGCATTGCAGCATTGCTAAAGGAGACATCCAGATTATAAACGATGATTGGGGAGATACAAAATTTCCGGTAGTCCCTGGCCATGAAATTATTGGCGTAATTGAAAAGATGGGTACAGCAGTAACCGGATTTAAGAACGGAGACAGAGTTGGCATCGGATACCAACAGGGCGCCTGTTTTGAATGTGAATTTTGCAGAGAAGGGAATGAACAATTTTGTCCTAAGCAAAAAGTGATTGCCGTTGACACTTATGGTGGATTGGCAGAGCATATCATGGTGGATTATAGATTTGCTTTTAAATTGCCGAAAAAGCTTGATTCCGTAAAGACAGTTCCTCTGATGTCGTCAGGTTTAACTGTGTTCTCAGCAATAGTAAGAGGAAAATTATCAGATAAATCTAATGTTGCGGTGTTGGGTATTGGAGGGCTTGGCTCTCTGGCAATTCAGTTTCTTCAAAAAATGGGACATAAAATTTCAGCATTCTCTCATTCTCCTGAAAAAAAGGAGATGATAAATCGCTTGGGAGCAGAATTTATCAATAGCTCAAATCTTGATAATACAACGAAATTTAAAAGACGGTTTGATTATATTCTTTCAACATTAAATACAGATTTTGACATTGACACCTATTTAAAAATGCTTAAACCGCAGGGGAAATTCTGTTTGGTTGCCCAACCCCTGAATAAGTTATCCGTCAGTGCCGGATTGTTGTATGATTATGCCCAACGAACTATTTACGGAAATTATACAGACAGCCGGAAAAATATGCTGGATATGATTGCCTTTTCTGTAAAGCATACTATTGAAAGTGATGTTGAAGTGATGCCTTTTGCCAGAATGAACGAAGCGATAGAAATGGTCAGAGATGGAAAGATTTTAAAGAGAATCGTTCTGGAAAATAAACAATGATAATGCAGTCAAAAGAGAAAATAATTAAATGCTACAACGATGTGGCAGACGATTATGCAGTTCATCGCAGTGACGAACTTTCCAAAAAACACCTTGACCGTCTGTTATTGAAAGAGTTTGCTTTGGTCAACAAAGATAAAGGACCATGTGCCGACTTTGGCTGTGGACCGGGACA
>CAYYZJ010000398.1:0-1509 GCA_964475615.1 uncultured Flavitalea sp.
TCCATACCAAGAAATCGATCGGCGTAGACGCCATGGTCGGGGAGATGTGGAGAAAACGAAGCTATGAATCCCTGATGGGCTCCAATGGCATCATATCCCATATCCTTAGGCTGTTCCGCGCCAATCCTGATATCGGCATGATCGGGCCTTATGAAACCCGCACTTCGCTTACGCGCAACGACCTGGAAAAAGGCGGCAATGCCAATGCGGCCAATCTGAAATTATTGTCGGAAAGGCTTGCCATTAAAGACAAGACGCTGGATTTTTTCGGCGGCACCATGTTCTGGGTCAGATGGCCGGTGCTGGAACAGAAATTCAAAAAGCAAACGCTGACCATTCACGATTTTGAGCCGGGGTATAAAAAAGATGAATTGCTTTCGCATGCCATGGAACGCCTGCTGGCATCCATTGTGCGCGATGCAGGATTCAGGCTGTATGAAATGAACCGGGAAAATGATTATCTCTTCTACAAAAAACAGAAAAAGAAAATAGCCTGGATACATCCGGGATACGGTATCGGCGGCGGCAACAGGATCGTGTTCGAGATATGCCGCGAGCAGATGCGGTATTTCGATGTGTATTCCATTAACTTCAGCGGACAGCCTTTCAACAACTGGATGCAGGTCGGCCATCATCTGCTCAATTTTTCGAATGCCGACGAGGCGAGCTATTTTATTGCCGACAAAGGCATCGATTATGTATTTGCCACCGGCTGGCAGACCGTCGATTTTGTGAAGAGCCTGCCTGCTCCGGTAAAGAAATTTTATTTCATCCAGGATTATGAGCCCTGGTTTGCCGATGCCGATGAACGCATGGCCAAAGCCACTTATAATAACGATGGTGTTTTCAACGCCTGCATCGTCTGCGCCGGCTGGCTCAAGCAAAAGCTGGCGGCGGATCATTGCCTGCCTTCGATATTCGTAAAGCTGGGAACAAAGCCTTATGCCATCAGGCAAAGCCCCAGGCCTGTGGATAAGCCCCGCTGCATCATGATCTATTTCAAACTGAAATCCCATTATGGCCGCGCTTCCGACCTGGTGCTGCAGCTGCTGCAAAAGCTGGTCAGGCATCCCGATCTCGAGATCAATGTGTTCGGCCATGAAAATCCCGAACTGGAAGGCATCGTATTCCATGGCGAGCTGCATAAGAATAAACTGCTGGAATTATACAAGTCGAATGAAATATTCATCGACCTCAGCAGGCACCGCGGCGTTGCCACCATTGCCATGGAGATTGCCCAGTTCGGAGTGGTTTCATTATTGTCCGGCGAAGAATTCGGGTTGAAGGAATACGGATTTGAACATGGCAGGAACTGCCTGTTCGTAAAAGATGTGGAAGATGCATACCGGCAGGTGATCGCGCTTTGCGCCGATGCGGCAAGATACAATGAGCTCAGGAAAGGGGTCAGCGAGCTGGGCAAAACATTCCGCTGGGATCAAACGGTAAACGATATTAACCAGGTCACCAATATCATTGCATGGTAAACAGCATGGATAACCGAAACAATAC
>CAYYZJ010000399.1:0-3592 GCA_964475615.1 uncultured Flavitalea sp.
GACGGGGTTCTCAAAAAAAGTTTCTACCGCAACGGCCCAGAACTCATGATAATTGATGGCGGCATAATCGCCGAGCAGATTTTTATGACCCTGCTGCATACCCGTAAATATCGGCCGGGCTATCTTGGAAAAATTCTTGAACTCTTTTTTGAAATGCTTGTCTTCATCTGTTTGCGTAATGAAATTCACATAGGCCAGCGCATGCCCCATTTCATGCAATCCCACATTGCAATCCGGCGTTTGGCCGGATATGCCTTTGATGAAATTATCCCAGGATAAATAAATGCCCGACTGGTCTACATGCCCCATGAAAGGCCGGGAATAAAACCCGTAATGATAGTCATCTTTCAATACAAAAATATCGTTGAAATAATTGAGCTGGAATTTATCGAGCCCAAAGGTGAGCTGCACGGCCACCGCGCTGATCAGTACAGGCATTTCGGCACTTTCCGTTACCTCTATATAATGAAATCGTTTTGATTTTTTGAACAGATAAGTGCGGAACAGGAATTTACGCTGCTCTTCAAGCCCAAGGCGGTTATAATATTTGAGATAGCGGGAAACGGTGGAATGGTAGAAAGTCTCGATCGCAAGGAACTGGCTGAATTGTCGCCTGACATAAAGTCGCTGGAAAAGGGCAGATACGGAACGGTGCAGGATCAGCACCCCCATAACTAAAGAAAAGATGATCAGAATTTCCATAAGGCTCTTTTTTCTTTTTGAAATTCAGGCGATTCAACAAGCTGGCCTTACACGGGTTTGGATGCGGATAAGCTTCTCCGGCAGGAGGATAAATCAAGAGGGTTGATCTAGGAGATGGTACGGTGTGATTACAAGGTAAAAACTATTTTTTGAAATTTAAAGCGGATAAAGCTGTTTTTAGTAAGATTTTTCGATCTTGAAATCCTTTTGCCTTCGTAATCAGGCAATTTCCGGGATGCGGAGTACTTTTTCAGCAGTGAGGGGATCCTGGTTCAGCAAGTTGCAAAGGGCAAAATACAGGTCGGGGAGCTGCTCTTTAAATGCAAGCGGTTTCTCGAAGAAGGTCTCGATACATACGGCCCAGAACTCTTCATAGCTGGTTGCAGCATAACTGTCCAGCACCGTGGCCTCTCCCGCTTGCATGCGCGCAAATACCGGGCGGGCTATGGGTGAAAAATTATAGAATTTTTTTCTGAACAAATTATCCTCCCCATCCTTCACTGTAAAATTTACATAGGTCAGGGCATGGGCCATCTCATGCAGTCCAACATTCTGCCCGTCGGAATAATCATTGAATTCCCGGATAAAATTGCTCCAGGAAAGGTAGATCCCATCATCGCTCACATGGCCTTCGAACGGAACATTGTATAGTCCATAACGGTATTTGTCTTTCAGGACATAGATCGTTTTGAAATAATCCAGCAGGTAATTATTCAGTCCGAAGGTAAGCTGAACAGCAGCAGCGCTGATCAGCAGCGGCATCTGTTCGGTAGCTTCTATATCCACATACCTGAATTCCTTCGATTCCATGAACAGGATCGCACGTTTCAGGAACCGTTCGCGGCCCTCAGGGCCCAGGCTTTGATAATAGGGATTATAACGTTGAAGTATACCGTCAAACAGAAGACGCTTGCCGGCATAAACCCGGATGAGCTTCTTTTTCATATACCGGAGCCGCAGCCATCTGATCAAAGTAGGAACGCAAAGAACCAGGGCCAGGCCGCTGACGAAGATCAGGGGCTGCAGGGCGTCTCCGGCCCGCATGGTTATGTGCAGGGAATCGGGCACGGCTCAAAATAATGATTTTTGCAGGAACCGCCCAGTTATTGAAAGCTCAGCGCTTTTAAATTACCTTTGCCCCTCTTAAAAATCAAATAAGCATGTACAGGACTAATACCTGCGGCGAGCTGAGGATCTCCGATGCTGGAAGGGAAGTAACATTGGCCGGATGGGTGCAAACGATCCGGAAATTCGGCAGTATCACTTTTGTGGACCTGCGCGACCGCTACGGCATCACGCAGCTTTTATTCGGTGAAGAACTGAACAGGCAACTCGATGAAAATCCGCTGGGAAGGGAATTTGTGCTGCAGGCAAAGGGCCGGGTTGCGGAAAGAAGCAATAAGAATGCACAGCTCCCCACCGGCGATATCGAGATCAGGGTAGCTTCCTTTACCATCCTGAACAAATCGGCAACCCCTCCTTTTACCATACAGGATGATACCGATGGCGGCGACGACCTGCGCATGAAATACCGTTACCTCGACCTTCGCCGCAATGCCGTTAAAAAAAACCTGGAGCTGCGTTATGCCGTGAACCGGGCGGCCAGGGATTACCTGCATCAGCAGCAGTTCATGGATATCGAAACGCCTTTCCTTATGAAATCGACGCCGGAAGGCGCCAGGGATTTCGTGGTTCCTTCGAGAATGAATCCGGGACAGTTCTATGCGCTGCCACAATCGCCGCAGACCTTCAAGCAACTGTTGATGGTGAGCGGATATGACCGCTATTACCAGGTCGTGAAATGTTTTCGCGATGAAGACCTCCGTGCCGACCGCCAGCCCGAATTCACCCAGATCGACTGTGAGATGAGCTTTGTTGAGCAGGAAGATATCCTCGAAATGTTTGAAGGCATGATCAAATATATTTTCAGGCAGGTGAAGGGGATCGATTATACGGAGAAAGTAGAACGGATGAGCTGGGAAGACGCCATGTGGAATTACGGCAACGACAAGCCCGATATCCGGTTCGGCATGAAGATTTCCAATCTCAAATCGGCCTTCAGGAAAAACGGAAAGATCACTGCCACCGGCGAGCTCATCAACGGCGCCGGCTTCGGCGTGTTCGACAATGCCGAAACAGTGCTGGCCATTGCCGTTCCCGGCGCCGCCGCCTATACCCGCAAGCAGCTCGACGAACTAACGGAGTGGGTTAAACGCCCGCAGATCGGCATGCAGGGACTGGTGAATATCCGCTGGCAGGCCGATAATGCCCAGGATGCGTTCAAAAGCAGCGTGGATAAATTCTACGACCAGCAAAGGCAGAAAGCCATTGCCGAAAGCTGCCAGGCAAAACCCGGCGATCTCATCCTCATTCTCGCAGGCCCTGAAGATCGCACCAGAAAAGCGATCAGCGAACTTCGGCTGGAGATGGGCGAAAGGCTGGGCTTTCGGAAAAAAGAAGAGTTCAAGCTATTGTGGGTGCTCGATTTCCCGCTTTTTGAATACAGCGAGGAAGAAAACCGCTGGGTTGCCCGCCACCATCCTTTTACTGCGCCCAAGCCGGAGCATATCGAGATCATGATCGGCAATGATCCGCTGATTAAGAATGCTGCGGAATACCTGAGCCATCCTTATGCCGGCATCAAGGCCAATGCTTACGATATGGTGCTTAACGGGAATGAGATCGGCGGCGGCTCCATCCGCATCTTCCGGCGCGAGCTGCAGGAAAAAATGTTTGCCGCCCTGGGCATGAGCCGGGAAGAAGCCCTGCATAAATTCGGGTTCCTGCTGGGCGCTTTTGAATACGGGGCGCCGCCGCACGGAGGCATTGCCTTTGGGTTCGACAGGCTCTGCGCCATCCTCGGCGGCAGCGAAAGCATCCGCGATTTCAT
>CAYYZJ010000400.1:0-11629 GCA_964475615.1 uncultured Flavitalea sp.
GTAGGCCTCACTCCTTTATACTCCGATGAATATATCGAAGCGTATAAAGCCGGCAAAAATTCCAACCCCGATTTATATCCTGATGTGGACTGGCAAAAAGAAGTATTGACAGGAAGCGGCTTCCAGACCAATCACGTAATAAGCGCTTCCGGAGGTTCAGACAAATTGCAATTTTTCGGAAGCTTTGGATACCTCTCTCAGCAGGGCCTGATTGATCCGGTCAGCACCAAACGATATTATGTTCGTTTAAATACCAATATACAGCTAACCTCCAGGCTCAGCGGTTCATTCGACCTGTTTGTACGCAATGAAACCAGGAATGCTGCCGCCCAGTTTCCGGGAAGCGGCGCGGCTTTATCCGAAACAGGAACACCATTGATATGGGGATTGGTGAATAAGCTGCCTGCAATACAGGCCGTGAAATATTCCAATGGCTTATGGGCCGAAGGACAAAACGGGGTAAACCCGGAGGCCATTATACGCGACGGAGGCTGGTGGAAAGTAACCGACGCTCCCATTTCAGGTAATTTTTCACTTTCTTACAAGCTCTTTGATTTTCTCAGCGCTAAAGTTTCCTATGCACCGGTTTATTCGCAGCCACTTACCAAATCTTTTGTAAACGTAGTCAAAACGTATGACGCCAACGGCGGACTGAGATTTACGGTGCCCTCGGTAAACACCTTCGACGAAAACGTAAGCAGGAGCAAGGAAGACCAGTTTGAAGCGACCGTTAACTTCAATAAAAATTTCGGAAAGCATGCCGTAACGGCTCTTGGCGGCTATCAATATTACACCAATTATTATGAATCATTCGGCGCATTCCGGGATAGTTTTCTTTTTCCTGATTACCCGGTACTTTCAGGCGGGTCTCTTTCCAATATGCAAAACAACGGCACCGCTTCGGAATGGGCGCTCATTTCTTATTTCGGTAGATTGAATTATTCATTCAACAATAAGTATTTATTTGAAGCGAATATCCGTTACGACGGGTCATCCCGCTTTGCACCAGGCCACAAATGGGGAGCGTTTCCTTCCTTCTCCGCAGGATGGCGCATTGCGGAAGAAGAGTTTATGAGCGGTACACACAACTGGCTCGATGAGTTAAAGCTCCGCGCCTCCTGGGGGCGGTTGGGGAACCAGCAGATTGGCAGCAATTATCCTTTTGCGTCTATCGTTTCCCAGGCGCCCCGCTATATTTCCAATGGGCAGGTTCAAAACGGGGTAGCTATTCTGGATATGGCCAATACAGAGATAACCTGGGAAACTACGGAAATGACTAACGTGGGTATCGATGCGCGCATTTTTAAGAATCTTTCGCTTTCCTTCGATTATTATCATAAAAAGACCACCGGAATTTTATTACAGTTAAGCATACCCGAAACGCTGGGCGTTACGGCCCCTTATCAAAATGCAGGCGTGGTGGAAAATAAGGGATGGGATTTACAGCTCGATTATTCCAATTCGGCAGGAGAATTAAAATACGGAGTTACTTTTAACTTATCTGATGTAAAAAATAAAATACTTGACTTAAAAGGCATACAACAAACAGGAACGATTGTAAACAGGGAAGGATACCCCATTAACTCCCTGTTCCTGTTTCATTCAATAGGCTTATTATCCGATAAGGATTTCGGCTCCGACGGAAAATATTTACACGCCCAGCAGTTCGGCGTAGTGGCGCCGGGAGATATCAGGTATGAAGATATCGATACGAACAATGTTATAAACAGCAACGACAGGCGTGTTCTGGGAAATACGGTTCCCCGCTTCACCTTTGGACTGAACCTGTATGTTTCTTACAAAAATTTCGACCTGTCTGCTTTATTACAGGGCGTAGGCAAGGTGGATGGCTATCTGACCGGCAGCGCCATAACGCCGTTTTCATTCGGAGGCACGGCATACGAATACCAGAAAAACAGGTGGACAAAAGAAAATCCTGATCCCAATGCGGTCTTTCCCCGGCTGGCATTCGGAGAATCCAACAATACGCAAAACTCCGATTACTGGATGAAGAGCGCCGCTTACCTCAGGATAAAAAATCTTCAGATAGGTTACACACTCCCCCGGCAGGTATTAAAAAGAATAGGCATAACCAGCGCCAGGATATATGTATCCGGCGAAAACCTGTTCACTTTCGACCACTTCTGGCCGGGATGGGATCCTGAAATACCGGCCGGCAACGACGGGGCTTATTACCCCCAGGTAAAAACAGTCAACGCAGGCATTAACCTTAAATTTTAGAACCAATGAAAAAAGTCATATATATTTTATTCCTGCTTTTTATAGCAGCTTCCTGTACAAAAAAGCTTGAGAAATTTCCGCTGGATGCGCCTTCCTCAGCTACTTTTCCCAGCACAGAAGCAGAGATGCAGTCAGCCCTGGTTGGCTGTTTCAGCCCGCTTACTTTAGCGTTTGGCGAAAATCCCTATGCTATATGGTTCGATATGTATTCCGACATAGCCGCAAACCGCGATGTAACGCCCAATGCCAGTTGGGGCACGCCAACCTCCTCTGACGTAAACACGATATGGAGCACATTCTATAAAGTTATTTCAAGGTGCAACTATCTCCTGGATAATATCGATCGCGTATCCGGCGCAAGCGAACAATCTAAACAGCAGACTATCGCTACCGCCCGTTTCCTGAGGGCATACAGCTATTCCGTTCTCTCGCAATTTTATGGAGATGTTCCTTTAATTACAACTACGTTGACGCTTTCGGAAGCTTATGTAAAGCGCGACCCTAAGGCAACCGTTGTCGACTTCATATTATCGGAGCTGAATGACGCCGCAGAAGGGCTTTCTGAAACCAATCAGCCCAATACCATGATTGTTTCCAAAGCCGCAGCCTGGGCGCTGGCATCGAGGGTGGCGCTTTATAACGAACGGTGGAGCGACGCCATAGAAGCCGCTCAAAAGGTGATGAACCTTGAAGGAACCGAAGTGATGCTGAACCCGGACTATGAATCGATCACGCATTTGTCGGGAGAAACTTCCAAAGAAATATTATGGGCCATCCAGTTTAACACCGACGATATTTTTCATCAAACCCCAGTGTCTTTCAGATCCCGCATGGCCGCCGGTTTCAGCAACAGGATACCGGTTGAAGCCCTGGTGGATTCTTATGAGTGCATAGATGGATTGCCGATAGATAAATCGCCATTGTATGATCCCAATCACCCTTTTGAAAACAGAGACCCGCGCCTGGGAATGTCTATCGCTTTGCCCGGCTCCATTTATTATGGCTATCAGTTTGAAACAAATAAAGACAGCACCATGTGCTGGAATTACAATGTGAGCCCTGCACAGCGGGTTCCCAATCTCGATGCTACGCATACCTATGCCAGCTTTTCAGGATTTTGCTGGCGCAAATATGCCGACCCCGCCGAAAGCAATCCTTCACGGTCTGCAATTAACCCGATCATTATCCGTTATGCGGAAGTATTGCTGAATTATGCAGAGGCAAAGATTGAAGCCAACCAGGTCGACGAAACAGTGTATGAAGCCATCGATAAAATCAGGAACCGCGCAGGCATGCCCGATATTCCGGAAGGTCAAAGCATACCCGAATTACGATCTGCTGTCAGAAAGGAAAGAAAAGTAGAGCTGGCCGGAGAAGGCCTGCGTTATTTCGACATCATCAGATGGCATATTGCCAACCAGGTATTGAACGGGCCTTGCTACGGACGCATTCCCCGCGGCTATCTGTCCGCTGCGCCATCCATAGATGAAAATGGCACGCCGGATTATTCCAATGTGCCTAACAAGAGCGATATGCGCGTAATTCAAACCAGGATTTTCAATCCCGATGCAAATTATTTGTGGCCGATTCCCGATATCGAAATACAAACCAACAAGGAATTGACGCAAAACCCCGGCTATTAACGGGATTGCTGTTATGTTATGCTGTTCATGCCGGCAGAATGATGATGCGGAAAAATTTATTCATAGCATTACTGGCGATAGGCGCCGGATTAAATTCAAGGGCCCAGTCAGCTACAGTTACACTGACTATACCTGAAAAAAAGTTTTTTGTAGACCCCATGATCTATGGGGAGATGCTGGAAAACGTGAACGACAGTGTTATTTATGGCGGGATTACCGATGTGAATGGCAATGCGAGGCCGTACGTAACGCAACTGATAAAGGATTTGAATATACCGGTGATGAGATGGCCGGGAGGAACGGTTGTTCATGAATATCGCTGGAGAAATGGCATCGGGCCAAAAAACCTGCGGCCTGTGGTGACTACCTATGCCTGGAAAGGACGGGAAAACTATCAATTCGGCACAGACGAGTTTTTGCAATGGTGCTCCGCAATCGGCACAGAACCCTATATTAATCTTAATATGGGCAATCACCCGGAATATCAGGGCACCTTATGGGAAGCATTGGAATGGATTGAATATGTAAACGGCAGCGCCGACAGCTCGCACATGGGAAAGCTGAGGGCGCTGTATGGACACCCTCAGCCCTATCATGTGAAGTATTGGGGCATCGGTAATGAAAATTATGGACCATGGGGCAGGCATTCGAAAGAATCGGATACGGTATACGCAGAAAAATTAAACGTTTGGGCAGGCGCGATAAAAAGAAAATACCCGGAACTTAATCTCCTGGGCGTGGGACATACCCTTGGCTGGAATAAGACTGTTCTGGAAAAAAACGCTGCTTATCTTGATTTTTTGACCCAGCATTACTATGTGGTCTCAAAAATAAAAGATGGAAAATTACAATCCCCCGATGCATCCCTTTTTGCGCCTGCCCGCATGGAAAAGCACCTGGAATTATTGGGAAAGCAATTAGATGAAATAAATCAGCAGCTCAACCGTACAACCCATCCTATCCGTTTGAGCGTCGATGAATGGAACAACAGGCATGCGGTATTCGAGGAACAGGAATTCAGGTTTACCCGCCAGTCGCCCCGGCGTCAATTCGACGTGGCTGTTGCCGCTGGCATGCTGAATGTATTTATCAGGCAATGCCATACCGTGGGGATGGCCAACTATATTTTTCCGGTTAATGGACATGGACTGATCCGCACCCTGAATAATAACGATGCTTTTGTTACCCCTTTGTATTATTTATTCAAGGCATACAGAGAATGGATGACGGGACAGCGTATCGATGTAACTGTTCAGGGGCCGGGCATTATGGGATCGGCAGTAAAAACCACTATCGAAGGCGATTGCCAGGAAATGGAATTGGATAATCAATTGCTGCCTTTTATAGATGCAGCGGGAGTAATGACCGCTAATAAAGCTATCCATGTTGCACTGGTAAACAGGTCGGCATTGGCCAGCCAGAAAATTCAATTATCGATTCCCAAAGGATATAAAATAGCCTGGCTATGGGAAATGGGTAATTCCGATATCAATGCCTTCAACTCTCCCGATAATCGTTATCATGTACAGCCTGCAGTTCATAAAATTTCAGGCAATAAAAAAATAAACCCGAAAATTATCCTGCCCGCATGCGGCATTGCTATTCTTGAGCTGGTTAATGACTGAAAGTTAATCAAACTTCTTACCCAAACAGGGCAACTTCCTTCATAACGATTTATTAATCTGAGAATTTATCGGGCTCCTATTAACTTTATCGCTCACAGACCATGCAATGAATCGGAGCGGTTTTACGAATCAGACAATAAAAAGCAGCACATGTTAATTATAGGAGCCGGAGGTTTTGCCTTACAGTTATTTGACGATCTGATTGCTTCCAAAAACAAGGACATTGTGTTTTGGAGCGAAACGGAAACAAAATTCAGTTGCCTGAAAGATCATTTCAGTATCTTACATACCGATGAGGAGGTAGCAGCCTATTTTACGCACACGTCAAGATCATTCGCTGTCGGTATATGGGACATTGATGCCAGGAAAAGATTAACCAAAAAGTTCACCGATCTGGGAGGCGAGCTCACCTCTTTTATATCCCCCTATACTAATCTCAGTTCCTATACCACCGTAGGAACCGGCTCCATCATATTATACGATACGGCTTCTGAACCGTATGTACAGATCGGCGAAAATTGCATCATCAACAAAAAAATAAGTTTCGGACACGGAGCCGTGGTTTCTTCATTCTGCTCAATCGGCCCACATTCGCTTATTGCGTCTGATACGGAAATAGGCGAGAATTCTTATGTCGGAATGAGCGTCGTTATTCAACCTAAAGTGAAAATCGGCAAAAATGCAATCATTGCAGCCGGCACTGTGGTAACCAAAAACATTGACGACAATGCAGTAGTATCGGGGAATCCGGCTAAGATCCGTTTTTTCAAGAAAATGTAATATTCTTACAACAGAATATAATTTTAACAACAAGATGGACTTGAAATTAACAGGCAGCCATGTGGCCATAACGGGTGGTTCCAGGGGCATAGGCAAAGCGATTGCTGAAAGCTTTGCAGCAGAAGGGGCCAATGTTTCTATTTGCGCACGAAATAAAAAAGACATCGAAAAAGCCTTATCCGATCTCAGGAAATTCGGGAAAAAATATACCGGTCATACTGTCGACATTCAAAACAGAAAGCAGATAGAAAGATGGATGCGCGATGCAGCATCGGAATCGGGCAGCATAGATGTACTTATTTTAAATGCAAGCGCTTTATCCCCTTACTGGGAAGCTGCAGTAAATGTTGATCTCTGGGGCACTATTCATACTATTCAGGCGGCTTTGCCTTATTTGCGAAAATCTTCAATTGCCGCTATCGTTTATATCGGGTCTGTCGGCGCATCCGTAGCGGTTCCGGGCGCTGCACCCTATTGCTCGGTAAAGGCTGCTATGGCCAATTATATGAAATCGCTCAGCCATACGCTTGCTCCTGAAGGAATAAGGGTTAATATCGTTTCGCCCGGAAATACTTATTTTGAAGGCGGTTATTGGGATAATGCAAAAAAAGAAAGACCGGAAGAGTTCAGAAGCATAGAATCCGGCAGTGATCTGAAACGGATGGCTAAACCGGAAGAAATAGCCGATTGCGTGGTTTTTATTTCCAGTCCCAAGGCAAGCTATGTTACAGGATCAAACCTGCTGGTAGACGGAGGCAGCACAAGGCATGTAGTGCTCTAGGCTGCCAAAATTTCTCTTCCATTTTATACCAGCCAATGTGGAAATACGGTATTTTTTGCTCCTTTCTTGCTCCGGAAATAGATAAAAAATTATCTTTGCGTCCCATTATTGCCCGATAGTATAATGGTAGTACGTCAGATTCTGGCTCTGAAGGTCAGGGTTCGAGCCCTTGTCGGGCAACTTTCGAGATACGGGATGCGGGGTACGAGATGCGGGATGTGAAATACGAGTTATTTTTCCTACATCCCGCATCCCGTATCTCGTACCCCGTATCTCGTACCCCGCATCTCGTATCCCTCATTCCCGTAAATCTACTAACAATAAACTCCCGTACAATTACGTTGTAACTGTGAACAAGTTCGTATACTTTTATCAACGGTTTGATCCGATCCTTGTAAAAACATTAAATCTATGGAAACAATTATCGACATGCTCCAGGCATTCCAGTTTAATACACTGGAAGGGATGGTCGCGGGACTTTTCATTTTCCTTATAGGCTTCCAGTTCGGAAACCGGAGAGTGAAAAAACTAAATCATCAGATCTATAGCCTGCAGCGCGAAGTGCTTGACCTGAATGCAGAACTGTTATACGGAAAAGACGAGAGCGAAACTCCCGTTATCGAAATCAAGCATGAATCCCTGAAGAATAACAAGATTGCCAAATAAAACTGCCGCTAAAGCAATTAAATTTACGCTTCCTGCTTTTTTATTTTGTTGATACATGCAATCAGGCTCATCCTCCAGTCTGAAACATCGATGCCGTAAGTTGTTTTGATCTTTGTTTTGTCGAGCAATGAGAACTGCGGCCTTTTGGCAGCAGTAGGATACTGTGAAGACAGGATCGGGATCACTTCACAATTGCTGTTGATCAGTTCCTTTATAGCCAGTGCAAATTCGTACCAGCTTATCCTTCCTTCATTGCTGTAATGATAAATTCCCGGAATGAATTTGCCGCTGCTGATGATCTGCATGATCACCGCAGCCAGGTCTGCAGCATAAGTCGGAGAGCCGATCTGGTCATTGACTACCCGCACTTCTTTTCTTTCATTCATCAGCCTGATCATCGTCTTCACGAAATTATTCCCGAATTCGGAATATACCCAGGCCGTTCGGATAATGATCGTATCGGGGTTATGCTGCAGGGCCAGCTCTTCACCCTTCAGCTTCGATGCGCCATAAAGATTAACGGGCGCCGTTGCATTCTCTTCTTTCAACGGAACATCGGAACTGCCGTCAAAAACATAATCGGTGGAGATATGAATGAATTTGGTATGATGCAGGCTGCATGCCTGGGCCAGCACGCCCGTCGATGCCGCATTTACCAGGAAAGCAGCATCCTTTTCCGTTTCCGCCTTGTCCACGGCAGTATAAGCGGCGCAGTTGATGCAGAATTCAGGATGCTTATCATCGAAAAATTGCTTTACGCGGTCAAACTCATGAATGGGCAGGTCTTCTTTTGCCAGAAAAATAAAATCGAACTGGCAATAATCCGATGCCAGCTTCTGCAGTTCTTTTCCAAGTTGCCCATTGGCGCCGGTTACCACGATCGTTGACATAGCCGTTCAGCTCTTGAATTCAAAATTATTTTTACACTGATCGAAAGATGGCAATTGCAGATCCTTGGCGGAAACAATAGCCTTGCCGGCAGGAATGCGCCAGTCTATTTTCAACGAAGCATCATTATAAACGATCCCGCCTTCGCTCTCTTTATGATAAAACGCATCGCACTTGTACAATACTTCCGCTGCTTCGCTCAATACGGAAAAGCCATGAGCGAATCCTTTTGGAATGAACAGTTGCTTTTTATTCTCGGCAGAAAGCTCAATGCTCAATGACTGGCCGAACCTGGGCGATCCCTTCCGCATATCTACGATCACATCCAATATCGTGCCCCGTAAGGCCCTCACCAGCTTGGATTGCGCATAAGGTTCCAGTTGATAATGCAATCCGCGGATCACTCCATACCTGGAAAAGGACTGATTGTCCTGAACGAATACCGGGGTAATATGATTTTCCTGGAAGATCCGCTCATTATACGATTCAAAAAAAAATCCGCGGTCATCCTCATAGACCATCGGCTCGAACACATATACATCAGGAAAGTCGGTTTTGACAAAAGGCATGGTGAAAGCGTTTAGTTTGAGATGCGGATATGGGATGCGGGATACGGGATACGGGATGTAATGGAAGTAAGTACTCGCATCCCGTACCCCGCATCCTGTATCACCTCCCTTCATACTGCCGCTCATAATAATGCTGATAATCTCCGGAAGTAACATGCTTTACCCAGTCTTCATGCTGCAGGTACCAGTCGACGGTTTTTTCAAGTCCTTCTTCAAACTGAAGGGAAGGTTTCCAGCCTAATTCTTTATTGAGCTTGCTGGCGTCGATGGCATAGCGCAGATCGTGGCCGGGCCTGTCTTTTACAAAAGTGATCAGCTTTTCCGATTCGCCCTCAGGCCTTCCCAGCTTTTTATCCATGATCCTGCACAGCAGCTTTACAAGATCGATATTTTTCCATTCATTGAAACCGCCGATATTGTACTTTTCGCCTGTTCTGCCTTTATGAAAAATGGTATCGATGGCGCTGGCATGATCGTCAACCCATAGCCAGTCGCGCACATTCTCTCCTTTTCCATAAACGGGCAATGGCTTGTTATTCCTGATATTGTTGATCATTAAAGGGATCAGCTTTTCCGGAAAATGATGCGAGCCATAATTATTGGAGCAGTTGGACATCACTACCGGTAATCCATAAGTGTGATAATAAGCCATCACGAAATGATCGGACGAAGCCTTGGACGCCGAATAGGGCGAACGCGGATCATAAGGCGTTTGCTCCGTAAAAAATCCTTCCTTGCCCAGCGAGCCGTACACCTCATCAGTAGATATATGATAAAACCGCTTGCCTGCAAAATTATTTCTCCAGGATGCGAGGCATACATTCAATAATGCTGCAGTGCCCAATACATTTGTCTTCACAAAAGCCAGCGGATCGAGAATGGAACGGTCAACATGACTTTCCGCCGCCAGATGGATGACCCCGTCAAAACTGATCTCATCGAATAACTGATGCATGGCGGATTCATCGGTAATATCTCCCTTTATGAACCGGTAATTGGGAAAGGATTCCACATCGCTGAGATTTTCCAGGTTGCCGGCATAAGTCAATGCATCCAGGTTAACGATCAGATAGCCGGGATATTTTTTTACGAAGAGCCGCACCACATGCGAGCCGATGAAACCCGCACCGCCGGTGATCATGATCGTTCTTTCAAATTGGCTCATTACAAACTCCAGTATTTTCGGTTGATGATCTTGTTTTTATAAATCCCTTTCAGGTCGGCAATCAGCGCCGCCTCTTTGGTGATGGAAGTAAAATACTGATCGTCCAGCTCACGATAAGGCTGATGCGGCACTGTAACAACCACTGCATCATAATCGGAAGCATTGTTATCGACAAGATGCAATCCGTATTCGTGGAACACTTCCGCTTCTTCGGCATAAGGGTCTTCCACATCCACCTTGATATTGAATGCCAGCAATTCCTTTACCGTATCCACGATCTTGGAATTGCGGATATCGCTTACATTCTCCTTGAACGTTACGCCTTTCACCAGCACCTTGGGATCGTTGGAATGCCTGAGCACATGGGTGATGATCTTGCGCGCCACATATTTTGCCATATCGTCGTTGATATACCGCGAAGAGCTGATCACCTTCGATTCATAACCCAATGCAGCGGCCTTATGCGTGAGATAATACGGGTCTACGCCGATGCACTGGCCGCCTACCAGTCCGGGCTGGAATTTCAGAAAATTCCATTTGGTGCCTGCCGCTTCTATCACTTCATACGTATTGATACCGATGCGGTCAAAGATGAGCGACAGCTCATTCATCAATGCGATATTCAGATCGCGCTGCGTATTCTCCACGATCTTGCTGGCTTCCGCTACCTTGATCGATGAGGCGCGATGCACGCCGGCATCTACTACCAGCTCATATATCTTAGCGATCTCATCGAGCGATTCTGCATCGCATCCGGATACTACCTTCACCACTGTTTTCAATGTATATTTTTTATCGCCCGGATTGATCCGCTCGGGCGAATAGCCCAGCTTGAAATCCGTTTTCACTTTCAGTCCCGATATTTTTTCAATAACAGGCAGACAATCTTCCTCAGTGCAGCCGGGATAGGTGGTGGATTCAAACACCACATAATCGCCGGGCTTCAATACCTTTCCGATGGTTTCCGAAGCGCTTAGCAGCGGCTTGAGATCGGGTACATTGTAGCGGTCTACCGGAGTAGGAACAGCTACAATAAAAAATTTGGCTTCTCTGAGCAGCGAGGCATCGCTGGTAAAAACAATATCCCTGTTCCTGAATTCCGATGCGTCCACTTCCTTATTGGGATCGATGCCTTTGCGCATCATATCGATCCTTCCTTTATTGATATCGAACCCGATCACTTTGATTTGTTTTGCAAACTCCAATGCGATCGGCAGGCCCACATAACCCAGTCCGACCACGGCCAGCTTTGATTTCCTATCTACAAGATC
>CAYYZJ010000401.1:0-3527 GCA_964475615.1 uncultured Flavitalea sp.
TCGCACGAAATACGCACGCCGCTGAATGCCGTGATCGGACTAACGCACCTGCTCATACGGAACAAACCGCGGGAAGATCAGAAAAAAGATCTCGATGTATTGCTGTTCTCGGCCAATAACCTGCTGTCTATCGTCAATAACATCCTCGATTATACGAAAATTGAAGATGGCAAGATCCATTTCGAGCAGATTGCCATGAACCTGGAAGCCATCGCCCGGAATATTATTGCCGGATTCAAACAGAACGCCCAGGAAAAAGGCATCGACCTGCAACTGGATCTGAATGAATGCGAGCAGATCAGAAATGTAAAGGGAGATCCTACCCGCACCAGCCAGGTGATCAGCAACCTGGTTCACAATGCCATTAAATTTACCAAGGAAGGATCCGTTCGGCTTTCTGTGAGCACAACCGGCTTTACCGATGAATCCGTTACCGTTAAGATTGCCGTGGAAGATACCGGCATCGGCATTCCCAGGGAAAAGCAGGGGCTGATATTCGAGCGGTTCACGCAGGCGGATTCTTCTACCTCGCGCAGCTATGGAGGAACAGGGCTCGGACTGGCCATCAGCAAAAAAATACTGGAATTGCAGGGCGTTCAATTGCTGCTCGAAAGCGAACCGGGTAAAGGCTCGGTATTTTATTTCAGCCAGACCTTTTTGCTGAATAAAGAAAAAAGACCGCTTCCTCAATATAACGGTAATCAATATGAGAAAAATAACCAGGTGCTGAAAGGAGTTTCGATATTGCTGGTGGAAGACAACCCGCTGAACGTGCTGGTAGCCCAAACCATTCTGGAAAATGGAGGGGCCAGCATCGACGTGGCTTCCAACGGACGAGAGGCGCTGGAGATTTTCAGGGCTGAAAAGCATGAACTGATCCTGATGGACCTGCACATGCCGGTCATGGATGGCTATGAAGCCACAGGATTGCTGCGGAAAAAAGGGGAGACCCTGCCCATCATCGCCCTTACGGCCAATACCCTGCAGGAGGTGGCTGAGGAGGCTTTTGCCGCAGGCCTTACCGATATTGTGGGTAAGCCCTTCAATCCCGATAATCTTTATCAGGTTATATTAAGGCATGTGAACCCGGTAATGGATTAATACCCGCGGATATTCTTTCCTTCCATGAAATTCATGAACGCTTTATTGACCACCCTGTTGCCGCCGGGAGTGGGATAGTTGCCGGTGAAATACCAGTCGCCCGTATTGGTAGGGCATGCCCGGTGGAGCGATTCAATGGTTTGATAGATTACCTGTACCGGAATTTTTACGTCGGCAGGAGTGATAAGGCGGGCTATTTTTTCAGAGATCTCTTCTGTGCTGAACGGCTTGTACACCTGCTGCACCATATTTTCCGTATGCAATTGCCCGGTGCGCTGCAGTTCCTTGCAGCGTTCATACAATTCTTTCAGGCAGTTCTGCTTTCCTCTTTCCTTCATCAGCTCGATGGCAGCGCGGAAGGCAACGAAATCGCCGAGCTTGCTCATATCGATGCCGTAGCAGTCGGGATACCTGATCTGCGGGGCAGAGGAAACGACAATGATCTTTTTGGGCTCTAGCCGGGCCAGCATGCGCACGATGCTTTCTTTAAGCGTGGTGCCCCGAACGATCGAATCGTCGATGACGACCAGGGTATCCAGTCCTTTTCGCACCGTGCCGTAAGTGATATCGTACACGTGCTGCACCATTTCATTGCGGCCGGAATCTTCGGTAATGAAGGTGCGCATCTTGACGTCCTTGATGGCAATCTTCTCGATGCGGATTTTTCGGTTGATCATCTCCGATAGTTTCTCCTCCGTAATATCATTTCCCCAGGAAAGGATGCGCTGGATGACCACTTTTTTCAGGTAATCGTCCATACCTTTCCAGAGGCCGTAAAAAGCCACTTCGGCGGTATTGGGAATAAAGGAGAAGATCGTGTTCTTCAGATCGTGGCCGATGGCATTCAGCACCTGTTCGCTCAGATTATAACCGAGGGCGATGCGTTCGCGGTAGATCTTTTCATCGCTTCCGCGGGAGAAATAGATGCGCTCGAAGCTGCAGGCCCTTCTTTCTTTCGGTTCGAGTATTTTTTCAATGGATATATTTCCGTCGGCCTTTACAATAAGGCTCATGCCCGGCATCAGTTCCAGCACTTCATTCTCGCCCACATTGAAAACGGTTCTGATGGCCGATCTTTCGGAAGCGGCGACAACCACATCGTCGTCGATATAATAGTAGGCAGGTCTTATTCCATTGGCATCGCGGAATACAAAGGCATCGCCGTTACCGACCAGTCCGCCTGCGGTAAAGCCTCCATCGAAAAGGGAAACGGCTTTTTGCAGCGCGCCTTTCACGTCGAGATTGCCGGGGCAGGCTTCATCTGCTTTTACGATGAAGTGATGAATGACCTCCATCATGGCGGCCAGGTCGCTTTGCTTCTGGAATTCGCCCGGGTCTATGTTCACCAGGGCAAAGAGCTCGTCGGTATTGATCAGGTTAAAGTTTCCGGCAAGGGCCAGGTTACGGACGGGAATCGTATCCCGTTTAATGAAAGGATGGCAGAATTCAACATTGTTCTTTCCCTGCGTTCCATAGCGGAGATGGCCCAACAGCAGTTCGCCGAGAAAGCCGATATGGCCTTTCAGCAGGCCCGGATGTTTGCTGATATCGGGCTGGTATAGTTCCAGCTCCTTGAGGTCGGTATAGATTTTTGAGAAGATGTCTGCTATGGGCTGGCTGGCATTGCTGCGGATGCGGTTGAGAAAAGGATAGCCGGGTTCCACATTGAGCTTTACTGTTGCCACTCCTGCCC
Organism: uncultured Flavitalea sp.; assembly: GCA_964475615.1. GTDB lineage: Bacteria > Bacteroidota > Bacteroidia > Chitinophagales > Chitinophagaceae > Puia. Next base: position 2,795 of record CAYYZJ010000401.1, read on the forward strand.
CGTCCTGCCCGCGGTTATGCTGTTTTTCCATGAGCAGGTAGAGTTTGTTTAAGCCGTAGAATGCCGTACCATATTTCTGGAGATAATAAGAGAATGGTTTGCGCAGCCTGATGAATGCCAAACCGCATTCATGTTTTATTTCATCGCTCATGGAAGCGCAAAGGTACCACTATTTTGGATAATAGAAAACAGGGGATAGTGAACAGACAATTGAGCTGCTGGTCGTCTGCTTTCCATTCTCTTTTATCAGTCTATCAGCGAGGGATTGTTGTTGATGAAGTTCACAAGCGCCGCTGCATTGTTCAGCCTGAGCTTTTTGAGGATATTGTGGCGGTGCACTTCTATTGTTTTCACGGAGAGATCCAGCTTCTTTGCGATCTCCTTGGAAGGGCATCCTTCCTTGATGAGGTTGATGATCTGCATTTCGCGATCCGTTAGTGCATTGATATTGGGGTCTTCGGATTCTTCTTCGATCTCTTCGGAAACGATGCTCCTGATCTCTTCGCAAACATATTTGTTCCCGGCGTTCACCTCGAGTATTGCCCTGATCATTTCTTCCTTCGACGAATTTTTGGTAACATAACCGCGGGCGCCGACCTGCAGCATCCTCCTGGCATAGACCGGCTGCGAATGCATGGAAACGCCGATGATCTTGGTGTCGGGAAGCAGTTTCCGTATCTGCTGGGTCGCTTCCAGTCCTGAAATAGGCGTCATATTGATATCCATCAGAATT
>CAYYZJ010000402.1:0-2653 GCA_964475615.1 uncultured Flavitalea sp.
GCAAATAATAATCCAGCACCAACTGGGGTTGTATAAAAAATTTGCCGATCGAATAATCCATATACAACATGCCCGACAAAGACCGCAGGGCCCAGCCGCTGCTGCTTGCCGTAGTGGTATTGCCCAGCAGGAAATTGGAAACGAGGTGTGAATTATAGGTGTAGGTAGTGTTGAAGCCGAAATTCTGAGTGCCTCCGTTGACCATCAACGTAGGGCTTACAAGCAGGGAGCCTTTTTTGGTCAGCACGCGGGCCCAGATGAAATTATGCTTCACGGAAAACGACAGGGCAAAATCCTGCACATCCACCTGCTTGCTTACCGTAATATCCCGCCTGCGTTCGAGCCATTGCGCCAGGATCAGGGCATATCTTTTTTTATACTGCTCCTCGCTTCCCCTGGCATAGCAAAAAGCCAGCGTAGGCTCCAGCCATCCTGTTTTCAACGTGAACCATACATACCATTCATTATTCAACGGAGTGGTATAGAAAGAAAGCGAATCCTTGACAAAATAATGCGTATAGGCCACACCGGTAGAAAAATTCTTATTCCGGATATATGTGTACGACGGATTAAGCGCCCATTGGTAAAAGGAGAGATTATTGTCGTTCAGCGCAAAACCGCTGACCGAAAGGCCGAACCCGCTTTTATGATAATAAGCCACCGAAGGCGAGAGCACCAGCCTCGAATCCGATTCAAGATAATTGTTGTTATAGGTTTTGAAATTGTAGAACCCGTTGGCTGCAGTGAGGCTCACGTTCAGGAAGCTTATGGGCTTATTGAAATATTTCAAAAAAACATTCAGCTCCTCGTCGAGCGAATCCATTGTTTTTTTATCCAGCCCCGACAGCAATGAATCGATATTGCTTACCTGCGCCCTGGCTGCCGGGCTGCCGAAAGCGCCCAGGAACATAATTGCACAAACGAACGGTGTTTTCTTCATATAAGCTGTTAAAAGGATTTTGCCGTACCGCCCGGCAGAAACCAATCAGGTATTATAGACTTTTTAAATTACGGAAAGTTAAACATCAGGCCAGTTCAAAAACCGTGATCTCCGGCAAAATGCCCACCCGGCCCGGATATCCGATGAATCCATAGCCGCGGTTCACATAGAGCTTTTGCCGGCCTTCTTCATACAATCCCGCCCATTGCTTGTACACATATTGAACCGGGCTCCACTTGAACCCGGGAATTTCCAGGCCAAATTGCATGCCATGCGTGTGGCCGGAAAGGGTAAGGTCGATATCGGGATATTTGGGCCTTACTTCTGCATCCCAATGGCTGGGATCATGGCTCATGAGTATCTTGAAAGGATATTTCTCGGCTCCTGGATAGGCCCGGCTCATTTTTCCATATTTGGGGAACCGCGCCTTGGCGCTCCAGTTCTCGATGCCGATCAGCGCGATCTGCTCCCCGCCTTTTTCCAGCGCCACATGCTCATTCATCAGCAGGCGCCATCCCATATCGGCATGAATTTTTTTAAGCCGCTCGAGATTGGCCCTTTTCAGTTCGGGCGTTTCCCACCAGATATAGTCGCCGTAATCATGATTGCCCAGCGTGGAATATACGCCCATCGGGGCTTTGAGGCGATTGAACAGATCCGTATAGTCATGCATCTCGGTAGCAATATTGTTCACCAGGTCGCCGGTGAATAAAATAAGATCGGGCTGTTCATGCAGGATCATATCTACCCCTTTCTTCACTGCCGCCTTATTGGTGAAGCTCCCGGAATGGATGTCCGAGATCTGTACGATCTTCAATCCCCTGAAAGCCGCCGGCAGATTATCGAAAGAAAGCCTTACCCGGTGTATCCGGTAATTGTATTTATTGCTGAACCCATATATCAGCGAGCCGAACAGTCCGCCTCCGACGCCGATCCCCAGCCAGCTTAAGAACAGGGAACGGCTGATGCCTTCTCCGCTCCCGCTGAGGTTTTCGCCTTCGGTATGGCGGAAAAAGATCTTGCCGCTGGCCCATTGTATCAGCCTGCGGATATCATCGACCATGAAAAAGACCACGGCAAGCAGCTTGGCGAAAAACAATCCCACTACAGTAGCAAACAGGTAATCGCGCAGCATCTTGGGCCATATTTGATAGAGCGGAAGGAGCAGCAGCGCGATCACTGCGGCAACGGAAATCGTCCAGTAAACACTGGAAATGATCAATCGCGCCTTGGGTGAAGCGCCCTGGCTCACGAGCTTCACCACCTGGAACACATAGATATCCAGCAATATCATGATGCCGGCTATGACCCAGGAAAATGTTGCACTACGCATGAAATTCAATTTAACGTGTTATCAGAAATCAATAAACTCATCCAATTGCGCATTGATGGCCTGCAAAGTGGCTTTATCGGCAATATTGCCTTCCTTGTCGAACAGCTTGTCGACAACAGAAATGGGCAGCTTATTGGGATGAACCACCACGCGGAGGTAATGCAGGATGCCTGTCAGGTGCTCCATGCCCCGCAGGTTGCCGGCTCTTCCCGTTGAAACTCCCGTCAGCAGGGCTTTTTTACCGGGCCATACTTTTCTGACATCGGAAATATCGAACATGGCTTTCAATACGCCCGGAATGCTGCCATTGTATTCGGGCGAGATGAAAATGAATTTCTGCGCCGGTATCAGCTCCTCCCGTTCCATTTTTTCAAAAGCGG
>CAYYZJ010000403.1:0-6695 GCA_964475615.1 uncultured Flavitalea sp.
TTTTTTTCTTCCATCCATTACGGCCACGCCTATCACATCATCCGTAAATCGCCGCTGCAATTGGACAACGGGCTGGAAGTATTGCTGGCAACAGGCATTGCCAACCCGGCTTCGCTCAAGGAATTCCTTGCCGAAAATTCAGCCGCCTTTTATGAAATGTCTTACAGCGATCATTATATTTTTTCCATCGACGATTTAAAAAATATGGTGCGAAAATTCAATTCAATGGCTTCGGAAAACAAGATCATACTGACTACGGAAAAAGACGCCGTGCGGCTGATGAAATTCGAGCAGGAACTGAAAGACCTTCCGTTCTATGTTATTCCCATCGAGCCCTGCTTTTTGTTTGGAGAAGAAAAGCGTTTTACTGATTTAATTGTTAAATTCATCAACGATTTCAAGTATCATTCATAAGGAATAATGGCACATAAGCATTCAGCAAGAAAGAAAAAAAAGGGCCCGGCCACATCTACCTACGAAGGCAGGATAGAGATCACCCGTTCGGGAATGGGCTTTGTTGTGGTGGAAGGCCTTGCCCGCGATATACTGGTTCGCCCTTCCGATTTCAATACTGCCCTGCATGGCGATACGGTAAGGGTAAGGATCATCAGCGGCACAGGCAGGAACGGGCGCATGCAGGGCGAAGTAACGGATGTGGTGGAAAGAAAGCAGTCCGATTTTCTCGGGCATATCGAGCTCAGCCAGTCGTTCGCTTTCTTCATTGCAGAAACGGACAAGCCCATGCCCGATATCTATATTCCGCTCGACAAGCTGCATGACGCCAAGAACAATGACCGCGTGATCGTCCATATTCTCGAATGGCAGAAGAACAAAAAGCCTTTGGGGGAAGTGATGCAGATCATGGACAGCGGAGATGAGAACGACCGCGCCATGAAAGATCTCCTGCTCGAAAACGGGTTCTCTGTTTTTTTTCCTGAAAACGTATTGGAAGAAACGGAGCGCTTGCCCGATCGCATCTCCGAAAAGGAGATCGGCAGGCGCAGGGATTTCCGCGACGAGCTTACCTTTACCATCGATCCGATCGATGCAAAGGATTTCGACGATGCCCTCTCATTCCGCCCATTGAAGAACGGGCATTACCAGATCGGCGTGCATATTGCTGACGTAAGCCATTACCTGGAGCCCGATTCGGCGCTGGATAAAGAAGCTTATGAAAGAGCTACCTCCGTATATTTTCCCGACCGCGTGAATCCCATGCTGCCCGAGCGCATTTCCAACGAGCTCTGCTCCCTGAGGCCGCATGAAGACAAGCTTTGCTTTTCCGTTGTGTTCGAGATCAGTCCCAAGGGCCAGATCAAATCACACTGGCTGGGAAAAACGGTCATCCATTCCGATCACCGCTTCACCTATGAAGAAGTGCAGGAGATCATTGAGCAGAAAGACGGACTGTATAAAGACGAGATCCTGATCCTGCATGAGCTGGCGCAGCGTTTCCGCAGGCAGCGGTTTAAAAAAGGCGCCATCAATTTTTCTTCAACGGAAGTGCGGTTCAAGCTGGATGAAAAAGGAAAGCCGATCGGCATTGTCGTGAAGGAAAGCAAAGAATCGCATCAGTTGATCGAAGAGTTCATGCTGCTGGCGAACAAGACCGTTGCTGAATTCGCGTCGAAGATCAAGATACATAAAAAGCCGCTTCCTTTTCCTTACCGCGTGCACGATATGCCCGACAAGGAAAAATTATTGCCTTTTATCGAATTCGCTAAAAAATACGGTCATCATTTCGATACCAAAACACCGCAGGGCATAGCCGAATCGTTTAACCGCATGCTTGCCGATGTGCAGGGACGTCCCGAGCAGCATGTGCTGGAGCAGTTGGGTATCCGCACCATGGCCAAGGCCATCTACACCACGGAAAATATCGGGCACTATGGACTGGGGTTCGAGCATTATTGTCATTTCACTTCGCCCATCCGCCGATATCCCGATGTGCTCGTGCACCGCATCCTGCAGCAGTGCCTGGAAGAATCCGTTCAACCGGATAAAAAACTGGAATCCAAATGCAGGCATTGCAGCGACCGCGAGCGTGCTGCCATGGAAGCCGAGCGCGCGGCCAACAAATACAAGCAGGTGGAATATATGCAGGATTTTTTGGGAGAAGAATTCCCCGGTGTGATCAGCGGCGTTGCCTCTTTCGGTTTCTGGGTGGAGACCATCGAGCATAAATGCGAGGGATTGGTCAGCATCAACAGTCTGCTCGAATACGATGATTTCAGATTGGTGGAAAGCGATTACTCACTAACGGGCAGGCGCAGCGGCCGCCAGTTTCGCATGGGCGATAAGGTTACTATTAAAGTAGTGGCAGCCAACCTCACCAAACGCCAGCTCGATTATGAATGGGTGATTGCCGCTACTGCAAAAGAAGGAAAGCTGGAAGGAAGACAGAAGAGTAAAAAGAAAAGAAATCATAAATGAGCCTGAAATATAAATGACTTATAATTCGTATTACCTATGCACAGCTTTGAAGAACTATCCAAAGAATTTTCCGAACGGTTCAATACGGCTCATTTTCCATTACAGCCTGCCAGTCTTTATGACCCGGCGCGTTATTTCCTCAACCTCGGCGGCAAGCGCATCAGGCCGGTGATGTGCCTCATGGGCAATGAGCTTTTCGGCGATATCATTCCCGATGCTTACCAGGTGGCCATTGCCATCGAGCTGTTCCATAATTTCACGCTTATTCACGACGATATCATGGACAAGGCGCCGCTTCGCCGCGGCATGCCCACGGTGCATGAAAAATTCAGCGAGCCGGCGGCACTGCTCTCCGGCGATGTGATGCTGGTGGCCGCTTATGATTATATCAATAAGATCAGCCCTTCATACCTGCGCCGCATCATCCGCCTGTTCAATGCAACGGCGAGGGAAGTGTGCGAAGGGCAGCAGATCGATATGGATTATGAAAAAACGCCAGCGGTTTCACTCGCCGGCTACCTGCGCATGATCGAGCTCAAGACAGCAGTATTGCTTGCCGCCAGCCTGCGCATGGGCGCTATCCTGGGCGGGGCGGGCGACGGCAACCAGCAGCATCTTTATGAATTCGGCAGGAACCTGGGACTTGCTTTCCAGATACAGGACGATTATCTCGACGCTTTCGGCGATCCGGCCAAATTCGGCAAACAGATCGGCGGCGATATCAGGGCCAATAAAAAAACCTTTCTTTTTATCAAATCCATGGAATCGGCCACCGGGCAACAAAAGAAGGAAATGGAGGAACTGGTGAGCACCAATCCCGCCGATAAGGTTGAACGGATGCTTTCCATCTTCAAAGCCTGCCAGGCCGATGAGCAAGCTAAGCAACTAAAGGATGAATATCTTGAAACCGCTTTCCGTCATCTTGAAGATACTGCCGTGGTCTCGGTAAGAAAAGAGCCGCTTCGCAGGCTGGCGGAGTTCCTGCTGCAAAGGGATCATTAGTTTACAGTTTACTGTTTTCAGTTTTCAGTTATGGTGCCAAAAAATCGAGAAGAAATCCTGCATAAAGAACTGTAAACCGGGAACTGTAAACAGGAAACTGTAAACTGTAAACCGGGAACTATAAACCGGAAACTATCGTTTTTTTGCCTAGATTTAACCCTTAAACAACAGCCCATGCCCCAGTCATTGTTCCGCAGAAAATCGCTCGATAAGATCATCAGGGATGCCGAGAACGGATTGGGCGAGGAACACCAGCACAGCCTGCATAAGGTGCTTACCGTAAAAGACCTCACGTTCATGGGCATCGCTGCCGTGGTAGGGGCCGGTATATTTTCCACTATCGGAACAGCATCCTATAACGGAGGGCCTGGCATTTCGCTGCTTTTCGTTATTACCGCCATCACCTGCGGTTTTTCTGCGCTTTGCTATGCGGAGTTCGCCAGTCGCGTACCTATTGCCGGAAGCGCATATACCTATGCGTATGTTGCATTCGGCGAGCTCATTGCCTGGATCATCGGCTGGGCGCTGATACTGGAATATGCCATCGGCAATATTGTGGTGGCCATTTCCTGGAGCGGCTATTTCAACCGCCTGCTCGAAGCATTTCGCATTCACCTGCCGCACTGGATGATCACTGACCCCAGCACGGCAAAGATGAACTGGCAGGCGGCGCAGAAAGTGCTTGCCGGAGGCGGAACCTTAACCGGCAGGATGCAAAATGCCATCGATACCTGGAACTCGGCTCCCGTCATCGGCGGCTATCATATTTTTCTGAATATCCCTGCTTTTTTCATTGTATGCATTATTGCCTCTATTACTTATATCGGCATCAGGGAAAGCAAGAAGAGCACTAATTTCATGGTGATGTTCAAGATCGCCGTGATCATTTTCGTGATCATCGTCGGTTTCTTTTTTGTGGATACGAAAAACTGGGATCCCTTTATGCCCAATGGATTTGAAGGCGTGCTGAAAGGTGTGTCGGCCGTGTTCTATGCCTATATCGGGTTCGATGCCATTTCCACAACAGCAGAAGAATGCCGCAATGCGCAGCGCGACCTGCCCAGGGGCATGCTCTATTCCCTGCTCATCTGCACCGTGCTCTATATCCTCATCGCACTGGTGCTGACGGGCATGGTTCATTATTCCGAACTGAACGTAAATGATCCGCTGGCCTATGTGTTTGAAAAAGTGAACCAGAAATGGATCGGATATATCATTTCGATCAGCGCCGTGGTGGCTACTACCAGTGTGCTGCTGGTATTCCAGTTGGGCCAGCCGAGGATCTGGATGAGCATGAGCCGCGACGGATTATTGCCCAAAGCGTTCAGCAGGATCCACCCTAAGTTTAAAACGCCTTGGTTCTCTACCATCGTTACCGGGCTGATGGTAGCCATCCCTTCCCTGTTCATGGAAAGCTCTTTGATGACCGATCTTACCAGCATCGGCACCCTGTTCGCCTTTGTGCTGGTATCAGGAGGCATATTGTTATTGCCCCGGACGAACGGCGCCAGGCAAAGCGGATTCAAGCTTCCCTATATCAACGGCCGGTACATCATTCCCATTTTTTATGCATTATTTATTTACCTGTTCAGGGAACGCATCCAGGCCGATTTGAAAGATATTGGCCATAACGGTCTGCAGGAAGTGCTTTTCCTCGTGTTTATATTGCTGGCCACTTTTCTCACGTTGATGACCATCATCAAAAAATATTCACTGATACCTGTGCTGGGCGTATTGTTCTGCGCCTACCTGCTCATCGTGATTCCTGCAGTGTCGTGGGAATGGTTCTTCGGCTGGATGAGCCTGGGACTGATCGTTTACCTGTCTTATGGCAGAAGAAAGAGCAGGCTGGCGAACGTGAAGCCTGAGGTCGGAGGTCTGAAGTCTGAGGTCTGAGGTCTGAAGTCCGAAACTAAACAGAGGGCATAATCAAAATGCAATTCCTGTATTTTCAGACCTCATACTTCCGACCTCATACTTCAGACTTCGTATTTTTGCAGCATGAAATTCCAGATAGGCGATAAGGTGATCGTGCAGCATTCCAATGAAGAGGGCGAGGTGGTTGATCTCATCAACGATAAGATGGTGATGGTGGATGTTCGCGGCGTGAAATTCCCCGCCTATATCGACCAGCTCGATTTCCCTTATTTCAAACGCTTCACCGAGAGAAAACCGGCTCCGCCGCAAAAACAGAAAAAATACATCGAACAGGTTCCTGTAGAAAAAAAGATTTCCGCTCCCAGATCAGAAACCGGTGTATGGCTCAGTTTTTTACCCGTTTTCGATACCGATGAATTTGGCGATGAGGTGACGGAAAGCCTGAAGATACATCTGATCAATAATTCATCGCAGGGATATAAATTCATTTACCGGCTCAGTTATTTCGGGCAAACCGAATTTGAATTGCAGAATGAAGTGCATGGCTTCCGCGATTTTTACCTGCATGATATTCCATTTGAAAACCTGAACGACAGCCCGGCCTTCGAGTTTGAGTTCTCCCTGATAACACCCGATAAGAAGAAGGCCGATTATTTCGAGACCATGCTTAAACCCAAGCCCAAACAGGTTTTTGCGAGAATCGAAACCATGAAGCAGAAAGCAGAGGCCAGTTTTTCCTACAAGCTTTTTGATGAATATCCCGATAAACCGAAAGAAGAAAAGATCGATATCGGCAATCTTCCCAATGCTCAGAAACCCTATGATATCTCCAGGGCCAGGCAATACCTCGAGCCTGCGAAACAGGAGATAGACCTGCATATCGAAAAGCTCAGCGACAACTGGAAAAGCCTCAGCAATTTCGAGATACTCACGCTCCAGTTACAGACCCTCGAAAAATACCTCGACCTGGCCATTGCCCATCGCCAGCCTTCGCTTATCGTCATTCATGGACTGGGCACCGGAAAGCTGAGAGATGAGATTCATGAGGTGCTCCGCCTCAGGAAAGAAGTAAAATCTTTCGTTAACCAGTATGATCCGCGGTACGGATATGGCGCCACCGAGGTCTTTTTCCAGTATTAGATGTAATTTTGCCTTTGCTACGGCCGAACCATCGCTTTTTCTGCTCAGGCAGGAGAGAGGAAAGTCCGGACAGCGCAGGACAATGCACCGGTTAAGCGCCGGGTCTTCTTGCTTCAGCAAGAGGAACAGACAGTGCCACAGAAAATAACTGTCTCGTCTCAGACGGGATGAGGGTGAAAACGTGGGGTAAGAGCCCACGTCCCGCAAGGGTAACCTGCCGGGAGGGTAAACCTTGCATGCTG
>CAYYZJ010000404.1:0-5729 GCA_964475615.1 uncultured Flavitalea sp.
CAAGCTCAACCTGTTTGCGGCTTATGGTTATTCGTCAGATAAAAACATGCGTTCGGAATTTGCCATCGGTGAAGGCCTGGTAGGACAAGTGGCTTTTGAAAAAGAAAGGATCATCCTCTCGAACATACCTGGCAATTATATCAGGATCAGCTCGGGGCTTGGAAGAGCAAAGCCGGCCAACCTCATCATCCTTCCGGTATTGTTCGAGAACAATGTAAAAGCCGTTATCGAGCTCGCTTCGCTCGATAGCTTCAGCGAAACCCATCTCGACTTCCTCAGCCAGTTAACGGAAAGTATCGGTATCGTGCTCAATACCATCGAAGCCAATACGCGTACCGAAGAGCTGCTGGCGCAATCGCAATCGCTGGCCAGCGAGCTCAAGATACAGCAGGAAGAGCTGCGCCGCACCAACGACGAGCTGCAGGACAAGGCCCTGCTGCTGGTAAAACAAAAGAACGAAGTGGAAGCCAAGAACAAGGAAGTGGAAGAAGCCAGAAGATCGCTGGAAGAAAAAGCGGAACAGCTTACGCTTACTTCCAAATACAAATCGGAATTCCTGGCCAATATGTCGCACGAGCTGCGCACTCCGCTGAACAGCCTGCTGATCCTTGCGCAGCAATTGTATGAAAATGCGGAAGGCAATCTAACGGACAAGCAAATACGCTATGCCAAGACCATCCATTCCTGCGGCGACGACCTGATCCAGCTCATCAACGATATCCTCGATCTGTCCAAGATCGAATCCGGATTCATCACGGCCAATATTTCCACTGTCCGTTTCGGCGAGATCGCTTCATTCGTGGAAACCACATTCAAGCCGATATCCGAAGCCAGGCACCTGCGCTTTACCATCGAAACGGACGCCAGGCTGCCCGAATTCATGCAGACCGACCAGCAGCGCCTCAACCAGATCCTCAAGAACCTGCTCTCGAATTCGTTCAAGTTTACGGAAAAGGGAGAAGTGAAGCTCAGGATCTACGAGGCAGAAGGCAACTGGAAGCCGGGCAATGTGAACCTCGACCAGGCGAAAAAAGTAGTGGCCTTTGCCATCAGCGATACCGGCATCGGCATTCCGCAGGAAAAACAGAATATCATCTTTGAAGCCTTCCAGCAGGCAGAAGGATCCACGAGCCGCAAATACGGAGGAACGGGGCTGGGCCTTTCCATCAGCCGCGGCCTTGCAGAATTGCTGGGCGGCACCATTGAGCTGGAAAGCTATCCATCGAAGGGCAGCACCTTTACGCTGTTCCTGCCGATCGATCATGTAACCGGAACCATCTCCAAGGAAACTTCCCAAAGCCTGAGCGCTTACCAGCAGCTCCAGCTCGGGTCTGACAGCGGCGATATCGATACCCTGCTGAACTCTCTTCGGGTAAGCGGCAGCGATATAGAAGGCCAGGGACTGAGCATCGTAAATGAAATGATCAACGATACCGGCGATGACCGCACGAATATCCAGCCCAATGACCGCATCGTGCTGATCGTGGAAGATGACCTGCGCTTCGGCAAGATCATGATCGAAAAAGCGCATGAATACGGATTGAAAGCCATTGTGGCCACTACCTATATCGAAGTGTTCGATTTCATCAATCGCTTTACGCCGATCGCCATCACGCTCGATGTGAAGCTGCCCGATACCAGCGGCTGGAAAGTGCTCGACCTGCTGAGGAACGATCTCAATTACCGGCATCTTCCCATCCACCTCATCTCCGGCGAAGAGAACCGCAACCTGGCGCTCAAGCGCGGGGCAAGAAGCTTCTTGCTCAAGCCCCTGGAGAAAGATGCATTGAATGAACTGTTTGACGACATCGTTTCCTTCAATAAAAAGGAATCCAGGAAGATACTGGTTATAGAAGACAATGAGGCTGATTCCTCGCAGATCATCAAGATGCTGCAGGGCGATGGTATAGAAGTAACGATCGCTGAAAACGGCCATAAGGCCATGCATGAAATCAACCTGAAGGATTTCGATTGCATCATCCTCGATTATACCCTGCCGGATATTTCGGGAGTGGAACTGGTGAACTATGTGAGCGAGCATAAGAGCAAGCTTACGCCGGTCATCGTGTATTCGGCAAAAGATTTCAACCAGAAAGAGCTTCATCACCTCAACCATACTTCCAATTCGGTACTGCTGAAAGGCGTGAATTCGCTCGAGCACCTGCTGGAAGAAACGGTATTGCAGCTTCACATCAACCACAGGGACCTGGCCCCGGAAAAAAGAAAAGTGATCGAGAATATCAGGATGAAAGATGATATCCTCACCGGCAAGAACATACTGGTGGTGGATGACGACGTGCGCAACCTCTTTGCGCTGACCACTGTATTTGAACGGTACAATATCAACGTCATCACCGCCGAAAGCGGCAAGGAGGCCATCAGCATTATCAATAATGACAAACAGAAGATCGATATGGTGCTCATGGACATTATGATGCCTGAAATGGACGGTTATGAAACCACGCAAAAAATAAGAAGGGAGCACAAGAACAGCACGCTTCCCATTATTGCAGTAACGGCCAAAGCCATGAAGGGCGACCGCCAGAAATGCATTGAAGCAGGAGCTTCCGATTATATTACCAAGCCCCTGAAAATAGACCAGCTACTTTCTTTAATGAGGGTATGGTTTTATAAATAGAAGGAACTGCAAACCCTGATTAGTATGAGCCCAAAGATTTTGTTGGTAGACGACCGTGAAGACAATCTGCTATCTATGGAAACGGTGCTGGCACCGGACGGCTACCAGTTCGTAAAAGCCAATTCGGGCAGGCAGGTATTGAAGATCCTGCTTACCGATTTCGATTTCGCGCTCATCCTGATGGATGTCAAGATGCCCAACCTCAACGGCTTCTAGACTGCTGCGCTTATCTATGAACGTGAGAAGCTGAGGCATATTCCCATCATTTTCATTACGGCCAATAATTACGGCGAGGAGAATATTTTCAAAGGCTACCGGGCAGGCGCAGTCGATTATATTTATAAACCCGTTAATCCCGAACTGCTGAGGGCCAAGGTATCCGTGTTCGTGGACCTGTACCGCAAAAATCACAAACTGCTTTTACAGGAGCAGAAGCTGGTGGCCATCAACAAAAGCCTGGAACTGGAGATCAATGAGCGCAAGATTTCGGAAGAAAAGATCAAGGAGCTCAATCGCCAGTTGCTGGAAAATATTGCGAGGCTTGAATCGGCCAACAAGGATCTCGACCTGTTCGCCTTCATGGCCTCTCATGACCTGCAGGCTCCCCTGCGCAAGATCCGCCTGTTCAGCGACCGCCTCCTGCTGAGCGCCGGCGATAAGCTGGACGATGACATTAAATCCTACATCAACCGCATACAACAGGTATGCAAGGGCATGCAGGAGCTAATCAACGATATTCTGGAGTTTTCCAGGATCTCGGTGGAGAAGAATTCGTTTGAAGAAGTAGACCTGAATGTGCTGGTGCATGAAGTGGTAACGGAAATGGATGGCGTGATACATGAAAAGAATGCGAAGATAACCATCGACGAGCTCCCTTCGCTCAAAGCCAATCCCGGCCTGCTTCGCCCGTTGTTTTCCAACCTGCTGAGCAATGCTTTGAAATATTGCAAAAAGGACGTGGCCCCCGTTATACAGATCCGTTCAGACCTCAGCGGAAATGCTACTGACAAGAAAGACGCCGATACCAGGTATTGCCGCATTTATATAGAAGACAACGGCATCGGCTTCGACCAGAAATATGCAGAACAGGCTTTCGAAATGTTCAGGCGGCTGCATCCCAATGTAGAATCGGAAGGTACAGGCATCGGGCTGGCCCTTTGCAAAAAGATCGTCGAAAAACACAGCGGATATATCTCGGCCATAAGCAAGGTGAATGAAGGCGCCACGTTTATCATTTCATTGCCGCTTCATTTATCGTGACCAGGCTGCGATGGCTATTTTTTAATGTATTTCCAATGCCTGGGCTTGCCTTCCGCTATCCATGCTATCGCTGTTTCCAAACGCTTTTCGCGGGTGGCTTCTGTCTTGGCTTCCGTAATCCATTCGATATATTCTTTTTTATGTGAGGGACTGAATTCGTCGAAGAAAGCCCTGGCTTTTTTATTTTTCTTCAATGCATCTTCAAGCTCTTTCGGCGTTTTCAGCGGTTTTTGCGCTGCAGGTTTTTTTCGCGGCGCAAGTTTGATATCTTCTTCGTTCAGGCGGGCAGCCTCTTTAATATGATCGATCATGATCTTATCGGAAGGCAGGTCTTTCAGCGAGGTGATCCTGTCTAAATTGACCTCTTTCAGCAGCGCCGCTTTCCAGAAACGGAAAGTGCAATGCTCCTTGAATGCTGCGATCATGCAGAGAACAGATCCTTTATAATCGAAAAAGGGCCTGCTCCATTTGATATTCTCTTCCACACCGGGACAAGCCTTATGCACCAGTTCGCGCAGGTGATTGAGGATGGGTTTGGCAAAACCGGCCGACTTGCTGATATAAGCGTCTATACGAGGATCGCGGTTGCTCATAAAAAATTATTTTGGCTTTCAAATTATAAAATGTTTCAGAGATAAAGAGCAACAAGATCTATTTGGTAATTTTGACTTATCATGATATTAAAAACGGTTGTATCCATCCTGTTCTTCCTGTCCATACTGACCTGCAGCGAGAAGTCGCCTGACCAACCGGCGCCTGCAGCCGATTCAACATTCACCAATCCCCTGCTGCCCGGCGGCCCCGATCCCTGGGTGATGCAGAAAGACGGCAACTATTATTACACCCATACGCTTGCCAACCGCATAGCCATTTACAGAACAGGCAAGATGTCGGAGCTCGGCAAGGCCAGCCCTGTTACCATCTGGACGCCTCCTTCCACCGGCCCTTATTCCAGGGATATCTGGGCGCCGGAGATCCATTACCTGCAGGGGAAATGGTATGTGTATTTTGCAGCAGATGATGGCGACAATAAAAATCACCGCATCTATGTATTGGAAAATGCCTCTACTGATCCTTTGTCGGGCCAATGGGAATTCAAAGGCAGGATGGCCGACAGCGCGGACAGATGGGCGATAGATGCATCCGTTTTTGAATACAAGGGAACGATGTATTGCATCTGGTCGGGATGGCAGGCGGATGTCAATGACAGGCAGAACATCTACATTGCTAAAATGAAAAATCCATGGACTATCGGCAGCAGGCGCGTCATGATCTCCACGCCTGCTTATGACTGGGAAAAAGTAGGCGCGCCTCCTGCCATTAACGAAGGGCCGGAAGCGCTCATCAATCCCGGCGGCGATCTGTTTATTGTATATTCCGCAAGCGGTTGCTGGACGGAGAACTATTCGCTGGGGCTGCTCCGGCTCAAGCCAGGTTCCGATCCATTGGATTCAGCGGGCTGGGTAAAGAACAGCCATCCGGTTTTTATAAGCAATCCTTCCCATGGTGCATTTGCTCCCGGGCATAATGGTTTTTTCAAATCGCGCGATGGAAAAGAAGACTGGATCATCTATCACGCCAATTCCGCTGCCGGACAGGGTTGCAAGGATGCACGCAATCCGCGCATGCAGCCGTTTACCTGGAATACAGACGGATCGCCGGATTTCGGAGAGCCGGTAATGATCAATACAAGGATCAGAAAGCCTTCGGGGGAGTAATGTCTGAACTGGGATTGATGAGATGCATGGGATGAGTGGGAGATGGATGAATACATTATATCCGCAATCCTTTTCCCAAAAATCCCATGCATCTCATCAATCCCAGTTCAGAC
>CAYYZJ010000405.1:0-4578 GCA_964475615.1 uncultured Flavitalea sp.
ATGAGTTTACAGAAAATATTAATCGGAACCTTGGCCGGTACCCTGGCAGGCCTGACCTTAGGGTTATTGGTAGCGCCTGCCTCAGGCATGGAAACAAGACAACGGATCGTTGATTCAGCAGATGCATTCCGCAGAAAGCTCCGCCGCATACGTAACTCCGCCGATAATGAACTCGATGAACTGCAGGAAGTGTTTGAACATGAAATAAAAGGACTGAAAGAAGATATTCGCCAAAAGATACTGAAGCTGATAGAAGCCAGCAAAAAAGGATACAATCATGTAAAGGGAGAAGCGACCAGCAACTGATATATTTTTACAAACTGTATAAAGAAAAGTGGGTAGTAATTTACCCACTTTTTTATTTTTGCAGGGCCTGAGGGATCGGAGGTCGGAAGTCAGAAGTCTGAAATAGAAAGCAGCCATCGACTTCAGACTTCCGACCTCCGACTTCTGACCTCATCATTGTCCTTCTTAAAAAACATACCATCCTCCTCTCCCGGCGACCGGGAACTGCTGAATCGTTACAGGCAATCCGGCGATCTTGAAGTGCTGGCTGCATTGTTCCAGCGTTATATGGATATGCTCTATGCCGTTTGCTTCAAATACCTCAAAGAGCCGGAAGCAGCGAAAGACGCAGTAATGGCCGTGTTTGAGGAACTGATCCCCAAACTCAGGAAGCATGAAGTGGAGAATATCAAAAGCTGGCTTTATACACTCACGAAAAATCATTGCCTGATGGCCTTACGGTCGGCCAGGCATTTGAAAACAAATGAACTGGATCCCGATCGTATGCAATTGGAAGAAGAGCTGCATCTGAATGGCATGATGGAGAAAGAAACGCACCTGGAGCAATTGCATGAATGCATACAAAGCCTGTCCGCCGAGCAGAAAATCATGGTAGAGCTGTTTTACCTCAAGAATAAATGTTATAATGAAATAGCAGTGATCACGGGGCTCGACTGGAACAAGGTGCGAAGCCATATACAGAACGGAAGAAGAAATCTTAAAATCTGCATGGAGCGGAAGCGCTCCGGCTCAGCGTATGAATGAAGAAGCAAAACATAATCGTGAATATTCTGTGCCGGATATAAAAAAATATCTGTCGGGAGAATTATCTGCTGCCGAGATGCATGCCATTGAAAAAGCGGCGCTGGACGATCCTTTTCTGGCAGATGCGATAGAAGGCATGCGTTCGCTGCAAAACAGATCGTTTGAAAAAGATATTGATGAGTTGAGGAAAAGACTACAGAAAAGAACAGCGGCCAGGCGGCGCCGCCTTATTGTTTTTTCAAATTCAGGCTGGTGGCGGGTTGCAGCCGTTGTGTTGCTGTCAGTGGGGCTTGCTGTATTGGTCTTTCCCTATCTGTTCAGAACCGGATCAAAGCCGGTGGCATTGCATTCGGAAAAGGCTGCGGATTCTTCAAGGTCTTTGTCTGATGAGCAGGCTCCGTCTATAGTGCTCAAGCCCGATAGTGCAAAAAGCATTGCCACGGAATCTGTATCAATCGCTTCTGCAAAAGCTACGGCCAGATCATCCCGCAAAAGAAATGAAGTTGCCAAACAAAAAGACAGCATAAGCGCTCATACAGATGCAGCAGTAAACGACAAGCCGGTTGCAAAAGCAGAAGAGCCGCATCAACCTGCTGCTGTGCAGCCCAGCCCGGGTATCGCTGCTGATACTGAAACAAAACGCGGCGATAGCATTAATGGGTTTGCCCAGGGGAAAACCAGCGCGCTGCAGGAAGTGGTAGTAACAGCAATGGGAGTACGTAATAAAAAATCGCTTTCTCAAGCCAATATTCAGAGAGCAGCGCCTGAAATCGGATGGGATGCCTATAAAAAATATCTTCAGGAAAATAAAAAAATGCTGCCGGACAGCCAGGCGATAAAAGGCAAGGTGATCGTTTCTTTTACAGTAAAGAAAAATGGGAAACTCTCCAACTTTCATATTATACAATCGCTCGACAGTGCTTATGATACAGAAGCCATCCGCCTCATCAAGGACGGGCCGGCCTGGAAGCCGCTTTCCGGAAAAAAGACCAGGGCTACCTTTACTGTAGAATTTTAATACAAGCCGGTCTATTCATTATCTTCGCAAAAATTGCTTGTATGAGAAAAATATTCTTCTTCATTGCATTTTCATTAAGTGTTATCGGCGCATGTGCGCAGGTGCATATTCCGGCGCCCAGTCCAACGCAAACCCTGAAGCAGGATTTCGGATTATCGTTCATTGAACTATCATATTCAAGGCCGGGGGTCAAGGGCCGCCAGGTCTTCGGCGATCTTGTTCCTTATGGAAAAGTATGGCGCACCGGCGCTAACCAGGCCACCACCATCACGTTCGGCGATGAGGTCAATTTCGGCGGAACCAAAGTGCCCGCAGGCAAATACGGCTTGCTGACCATTCCCGGCAAAACCGAATGGACAGTGATCCTCAGCAAGCAGCTCGATGTTACCAGCGCGGCCGCATACAAGCAGGATCAAGACCTGGTGCGCATTCCGGTAAAACCATACCAGCTTCCTTTCTCCATTGAAACCTTTACCATTGGCCTTGGCGATGTCAGCAGCAATAGCTGCAAACTTGAGCTGATGTGGGATAGTATTTATGTTCATGTGCCCATTACAACCGAAGTGGATTCAAAGGTGATGGCTCAGATCGATGAAGCCATCAATAAAAGCAATCCGCCTTACTATGAAGCTGCGGTTTATTACCTCAACAATGATAAAGATGCCAACAAAGCCCTCGAATGGCTGAACAAAGCCGCCGAAAAGGATCCCAAGGGATATTATATTTATTATCAGAAGGCCCGCTGCCTGGCCAGGCTTGGTAAAAAACAGGATGCGGTAGCTACAGCGCAGAAATCGATACAACTGGCTAAAGAGGCGGGGAATGAGGATTATGTGGCGCTGAATGAGAAGTTGCTGGGGACGTTGAGATAAATTGCATCATGCGATCCTGATGAATTTGCAGCTAACAATGCAAGTTGAAGAGACATGACAATAAACCGCCTCCTGAACTACTTTATAGCAATCGTTTGGATTGCCAACGGGCTCTTCTGCAAAGTACTTAATCTTGTGCCGCGGCATAAGCAAATTGTCGCAAGGATCCTTAGGAGCGACCATGCCGGATTTCTGACCAAAGCAATAGGGTTTTCTGAAATAGCAATGGCAGTTTGGATTTTAAGTGGCATAAAAACACGATTGAATGCCATTACACAAATTATAGTGATTGCAACAATGAATGTTCTGGAGTTTATTTTGGCTCCTGACTTACTTTTATGGGGAAGATTTAATGCACTGTTTGCCTTCCTGTTCATACTCTTGATATTTTATAACGAATTTTACCTGAGGGATAAATCAGCTCAACAGCTATAATATGTTTTCATTTCTAAAAAATCATCCATTTGCTGTTGAAGCGTTTTTTGAGAGCTCAATCGTTTTTACTTTCGCAATTCCCAAGGAGCAAATTCAGCATCTGATTCCTGAATGTCTTGAGTTGGACACTTTCAAGGATAAATGGGCGTTCATTGCAGTTGCAATGGTTCAAACAAAATCCTTACGACCAAAGGGATTCCCTAAAATGCTGGGCAATGATTTCTTTCTGATCGGCTACCGCGTATTTGTCAGGTTCACCAACCAGGCAGGGAAAAATTTGAGAGGGTTATATATTCTTAAATCGGAAACCGACAAAAGGAAAATGGAATTACTGGGAAATATTTTTACTCACTATCATTATACAAGAACGGATATCAGTCAAAACAGGCAAAATGGAATAATTGAAATCCATTCTCAAAAATCAGGCTTCAAAATACGAATAGAGCGCCCGGATAACGAAAATATTTCTTTACCCATTGGTTCGCCATTTGAAAGCTGGAAAGAGGCGAGAAGGTTTGCAGGCCCGCTGCCGTTTACTTTTACTTATAACCCTGTTAACAGCAAAATCCTGATCATCGAGGGCGTTAGAAAAAACTGGAATCCAATGCCTGTTAAAGTCATTGACTGCAACTTTTCTTTCATTGACAATTTGAAATTAAATGATGTTAAGCTGGCTAATGCTTTTATCATTAGGAAAATTCCATATTACTGGAAAAAAGGAAAAATTGAACAATGGAACCAAAAAGAAGAAAATTTCAGGGCGTCATAAATATTTTAAGTTTTAACCGTCACTTTTATGTGTATGGCCTCGCAATTTTAGCAATATTGTTTGCCAGCCGTTTGTTTATTAAATGGCCGGATATTATTTTTTGGCTGATCATAATAGCATTCCTGTATGGTTTTATAATGCCTTTAATTGTGTCTGCTTATGTGTATGATTTTTCCGGGTATTATAAGTTCCATTGGCTGGAATATCTTGTCAGGGATAATGAAAGAATAAAACTAATTGTTAACATCAATGCTGGTTTCGATGAAACAAGCTTTATTATTAAAAACAGGTTTCCGAAATCCGATTTAAAGGTATTTGACTTTTACAATCCGAAACGGCACACCGAGCCTGCTATAAAAAGAGCCCGTAAAGTGAGTTTAATATACCCCGATACCCAACAAATAGCATCGAATTCGATACCCTTGAAGGATGAT
>CAYYZJ010000406.1:0-5847 GCA_964475615.1 uncultured Flavitalea sp.
AAAAAACCAATGAAGAGCTGATCCTGCAACTGCGGGAATTGAACCTGTCGCGCGATCAGTTCTCCCGGCTGGCAGAAGCCTTGCGCATGAGCGATTTTGTGAAGTTTGCGAAATACCTGCCCGAACAGGAAGACAATGAAAAAAACCTGGCAACCATCGAATCATCCGTTCAACTGTTAAATGAAATAGATAAATAAGTGCTGTACGACTGGCTCAGACATATCCAATTTGCTCATCCGGCTTTCTTCCTGCTGTTCCCGTTGCTGTTTGCATTGCTGTACTGGAACCTGAAAAAAGGCAGGCAAAAGCAGGGAGCCATGCTCATCTCTTCCGTCAAAAGCCTGGGTGCGGCTCGTTCCTGGAAAAATACATTCCGGCATCTTCCTTTTATATTCAGAGCGCTGGCATTGAGCTGCCTGATCATTGCCCTGGCGCGTCCGCAGATCAGGAATGATGAGCAACTGACCAATGGCGAGGGGATCGATATTGTGCTTTGTCTCGATATCAGCGGCAGCATGCTGGCCCAGGATTTTTCGCCCAACCGGATGGAAGCGGCCAAGAACGTGGCTTCCTCCTTCATCGATGGCCGGCCTACCGACCGCATCGGCCTCGTTATTTTTTCGGGAGAAAGTTTTACCATGTGCCCGCTGACGACAGACCGTGCTGTATTGAAAAGCCAGCTCTTCAGCGTGCAGAGCGGGCTGCTGGAAGATGGAACGGCTATTGGCGACGGGCTGGCAACCAGTGTGGAGCGGCTTCAGTCGTCCAAGGCAAAATCCAAGGTCATCATACTGCTCACCGATGGCGAGAACAATGGCGGGTTCATTGATCCGAATGCCGCCAAGGAGATCGCTAAATCGGTCGGCGTGCGCGTATATACGGTGGGCGTAGGCAGCGAAGGATATGCGCAGGTTCCCATACAAACGCCTGGCGGCGTGCTGATGCAGCGGCAAAAAGTGAATATCGACGAGAAGCTGCTCACGCAGATTGCCAGCGAAACCGGCGGAAGGTATTTCCGTGCCAAAGACAATGAAAGCCTGACCGCCATCTATAAAGAAATAGACCAGCTCGAAAAATCCAAGATAGAAATTACTACGTATACCCGTTACAGTGAGCAGTTCTTTCCTTTTGCGCTGGCTGCTGCGGCCTTTGTATTGCTTGAGTTTGTATTAAGGTTTAGTTTTTTCAGGAAGTTTCCCTAATTGCTCTGTATGCTAAACGCGTAACGCTTAACGCTGAAGGGGACGCCTTATTTAATGCGCTTAACTTTTGTTTTATGTCTCTCACCCTCTACCTTCCACCTTCCACCTTTTGCCTTTTAACCAGCGTTCAGCGTTCCGTGTTATGCGTTCGGCATTCTAGGGAAATACCGGCATAATAATTAACTCCAGAAGCGGCATTATAATAACGCCCGTTGGCAGCATTGATATCATTCCCCAGGCTGTATCGGGTATTGAACAAATTGTCTCCACCGGCAAAAATCTGTATCCGGATCTTTTTGCTCAGATCTTTTTTGAAGCCGAGCCTGGCTCCGAGCAAATTATAGGCAGACGCATAATCCGTATTGGCATCGTTCAGCGCAATGGGATCGCTGTAATAATAACTGATATTGGCATAGAGGCCGATCAGTGTATTGAGGTCGAAGCCTGCAGCAACCGTGCTCGGAGCCACGCCGGGTAATTTTTTTCCGGAAAAATCAGATTCTTCTTGTTTGAAATCATGATAATGGAAATCGTACCAGGTATAGGCGATCCAGACCTTGGCCTCACTGATAAAACCGCCGGAAGCAGGCACCAGTTGATAGGATACCTGCGATTCGATCCCTTTTTGATTGGTAGAGCCGGCATTGATATAATAGTCGGCATTGCTGCTGTCTTTCCGCGATACGATGGCATTCTGCAGGCGGTAATAAAAAGCATTCACTTCGATGTATAAACGCTGTTTCAGCCAACTGCTTTTGATTCCTGCTTCATAATTGATCCCATGCTCTGCTTCCAGTCCGGTGCTGATCACACCGGTGGAAGGCAGTACTTCGGCTACACTTGGAGGTGAGAATCCTTTGGCAATGCTGGTATACAGCAACCAGTGGCTGCTGATCTTTTTGGAAACCGCCAGCCGGGGCGCCCATTCGTTGCTGTAAGTTCTTTTCTGTACCGGCAGCGAAGGAACGGAAAGCCGGTTCACGGAAATAGAAGATTTATTGAAACTGATTCCTGCCGTCAGCGACCATCCGTCGGCCAGTGCCAGGTCGGCCTGTGCAAAGACGGAATAGATCCAGGGACTGATCTTGTCATCGGTTTGCAAGGTATCGGGGCGGCCGTTGTTGTTGCCAAAATCACGGGTATTGAAAAATCCCTTCTGTGCTTCTGCGCCGCTCACTAACTGCAGTGAAGTATTGGTGAGATGACGGCTATAGCTGAACAGGGTTCTTCCGCCAAGATGAGGTTCATCTCTTTGCTCATAATTGCGGAAAGTGGGATTGGTAAGATTGGTGTACGCTCCATAAAAGGCAGTGCTGTTCTTCCAGTGGCTGTTGAAATTCCATGTATTGGCTAGGGCGGCAATGAATGTTTTTTGGTCGATGGCAGCCTTGGCCTGATCGGCGCTGGGCAGGCCGCCGGTAGCCGGTCTCGCTGCTTTGGGATTGGCCAGGTATTCCGTTTTATTCAATGCGCCGGGGGTTTGATAGTAAAGATCGCTATACAGAAAATAGGCATTCAGTTGCTGACGCGCTCCACTTTTGAGCTGCGTTTCCCAGGCAGCAACATCCCTGCGCATGGCGGTATGCTGGCGATAACCGTCTGCATCCTCATGCGTATAGGTAAGAATGTTACGGTTATCACTCTTGCCGAAACGGATCTGTCCGTTGATGCTGTTCAGTCCGAAGCTCCCATGGGTATAGTTAACCGAAATGCCGGGCTGCCAGGTTTCCGGCCGGCTCCGGATCAGCATGGCTCCGCCTGTGCCTGCGCCGTAAAGGCTGCCTGCAGGGCCTTTGATCACTTCGATGGATTCTACATTATAAAACGACAATTCATTAAGATAGGTATTGCCACCAGGATCGGTGAGTGGGATCTCATTCCAGTAGACCTTCACATTGCGAACGCCAAAAGGAGAACGCAGGGTACTGCCCCTGATATTGATCCGGTAACTGGCCGGCGAGCGCTCTTCCATGCGCATGCCCGGCGAGGCATTCAGTGCAGGCAGGAGACTGGTATTATTGAACCGCTCCAGTTGATCATGGTCGATCAGGTTTATGGCGGCCGATACTTCCTTTAGCTGACGGTTCTGCTCATACGCTTTTACCAGCACTTCCTGAAGCGTTTTTCCGCTTACAGATTCTGCAGCAGGCAGGGTATCCTGGGCCAATAAAAATGAAGAGAAGATCAGGGAAAGGGTAAGCAGCATGATCCTGCGCATTGCGGTTGGTTTTGTTATCTGCAAAAGTAGAACAGAATATTTCATTATCTTGATGCGATATATGAAGCGGGCAACAAAACTGAACCTTTTTGATTTTACCATGATCGTGGTAAGCCTGGTTATAGGAATGGGTATTTTCCGTACTCCTGCAAATGTAGCCCGTGCAGTACCCAATCCGGCTATTTTTTTTGCGGCCTGGCTGGCCGGCGGAGTGATCGCTCTTTGCGGAGCCTTGACCTATGCCGAGATCGGTTCGCGGCTTCCGGTTACCGGCGCTTATTACAAGATATTCTCCTATTGCTATCATCCTTCGATCGCCTTTGCCGTTAATTGCATCATCCTTATTTCCAATGCCGCTTCACTGGCCGGCGTGGCCCTGATCGGCGCAGAATACATCACTACGGTAATATTTCCTAGTTCGGGCAATACGCAAACAGCCGAAGTGGCCATTGCCATTGCAGCCATCATTATTTTTTACGGAGTGAACCTGCTTGGACTGAAGATGAGCGCACGGGCGCAGAATGTGCTTACTATTATCAAGATCAGCATGATCGTGCTGCTGATCCTGCCCCTGTTCTTTTCTAACGGTAATGAACATGTTATTCACGCAGAAAATCCATTGGTTCAAGGAACTTTTTTGGAATACCTCAAGGCTTTTGGGGTTGGACTGGTTGCAGTGTCCTTCACTTACGGGGGCTATCAGCAGACCATCAACTTCGGGGCTGAAGTAAAAGAACCGAATAAGATCATTCCAAAAGGGATATTCATCGGCATATTCATCATCATCACCCTTTATCTCACCATCAACTATGCTTACTATAAAGTGATCGGGTTTGATGAGCTGAAACATGCAAAGGGTATTGCGGCCATCATGGCTGCTCATGTTTTCGGAAGCGCTGCGGGGAAGATATTATCCGTGCTTTTGTTCCTCTCGGTGCTGGCTTATGTGAATGTATTGCTCATGAGCAATCCGAGGGTGATGTATGCCATGAGCGAAGATGGCGTGCTTCCGGAAGTGTTCGGAAAGCGGAAAGGAAGGCATGAAGTGTTGTTTGCGTCGCTCTCTGCATTTGCTGCTGTTTGTGTGATCATCGTTTTTTGGGCCAAGGCCTTTGATGAAATACTGAGCTTTACTATTTTCCTGGATTGCCTCGGCATGGCCACTTCTGCAGCCACGCTTTTTATTTTGCGCAAACGTACAGCCCATCTCGATCCGAAAAGCATTTTTGTGATGAAGCTCTATCCGCTGCAGCCCCTGATCTTTATTGCTGCCTATACTTTTGTAGCCATCAGTATTTTTATCGATAAGCCGCATACGGCGCTCACTGCCCTGGCTGTATTGCTGGCGTTTATATTGATTTATTTTATAACAGCGAAGAAGAAGTGAGTGACCCAGATCCTTCTATTCACTGGTCACACTCTGCCAAAGGATGGCCAGCAGCCGCGCGATCTGTTCATCTTTAACCTGCAACTGCTTCAGCAGTTCAGCGCGGCCGTCCTGATTGAGAAGATAGGTATATCTTATAGGAGGATGGATGCCGGAGGTTTTGAGCAATTGTGCCGTATTGAAGCGAAGTATCTGCAGATAGTCTGTTTCCAGTATGCCTGCGATCTGCTCCAGCCTCGAAAGCGTGATATCAGTTTTGCCGGTTTCGATATTGCTGTAATTGGCAACACTCATATTCAATTGCGAAGCCACATAATCCTGCGTAAAATTCTTCAGCTCGCGTATGGTCTTGATGTTTTGTCCTACTTGCCGCGTGACTGACATATTACCTAAATTGAAATCGTAATTTAAGTTTCATAACGCATCTCTGCAATACCACAAAGCGGGTATTCCTGACTATTGCCACTTAAATATTTTCAGTTAAACTGAAATAGTTTTAGTTGCAAAAAATCATTTAATGCCCTCGCCATTGCAATTTTACCATACCGTTCAAATCATTAAGATTATCCTGAAAGCCTGGCAGAAAATCATACGTCATCTTAAAGTTGAACCCTTTCGCTTCTCTTCAATCTGAACTTTTTGATGACGTATTTAATGCATTAAAAGAGCATGATCATGCCGGAATGATCCACACGTCAGCAAGATCATATTCCTGTGCCGTTTGCTGGGCATCAGTGAATTCATTGATGAAGCTACCTCCTCACTTGATTCTTATAGCGAAGAATGTGTTCAACAAACCCTTGGATGGTTTAAAGGTCAGCATGGATGCACTATTAAGACGAAAAGGTTAATACGTCCAATTGTGGAATAAATATAATGTACTATGAATAATCATTCATTTATTTTTTCACCTTTAATTCATTTTTATGGCAACATTAAATAAGAACATGCTAACAGACGAAGCTATCATTAAAAAAATTTATTTTGCTCGCGGGCAAAAAGTAATGATGGATAGAGACCTTGCAGAATTGTATGGAGTT
>CAYYZJ010000407.1:0-2678 GCA_964475615.1 uncultured Flavitalea sp.
CTGTCGCGCACCGCGCGCTTTTCCACTTCGGTAATGCTGGAAGGAATGCAGATCATCATGCGCCAGCTTGGCGGAAACAGCGGTTTTTTGGGATAGATCATCTTGATCATTTCCCGGATCATCAGTTCCGCGGCATTGAAATCGGCGATCACACCGTCTTTCAACGGGCGAACGGTGCGAATGCTTTCATGCGTCTTTTCATGCATCATCAGCGCACGCTTTCCTACTGCCAATACTGTTTTGGGATTGTTGCGGTCGAGGGCCACGATACTCGGTTCATTCACTACGATCTCGTCATTATGTATAATGAGGGTATTTGCGGTACCCAGGTCCATTGCTATTTCTTGTGTTAGGAAATTGAATAAGCCCATTTTAAAAGGTCAGATTTAATTCAGGTTAATTGCCTGCAAAATTGATGTAAATAATCCGAATTAACAAAGTGAACCCGCAGATGCCTGCCCAGCCTAAATCACGCGTTGATCCGGCATATCACTGAACGCTTTTTTTAATGTGTTATTTCTTACCCTTCGCTTTTTATTTCATGAAATCAGCGCTGAACAAAGCCCAGGCGGTTTTCCATTTCCGGGCTCAGTTGAGGCAGCTTTTTTCTTTCAATGAGAAAGCTGGTCAACTGCGCGATCTCCTTAAAAATATAATGCTTGTCCATAGCCGAGCGACGATACTCTTTGCCCTAGCTGCCTCCTGTGCCTATCCTGGTTCCGATGGTGCGGTGCACCATGTTCAGGTGCCGGTAACGCCAGGTGCTCAGTTGCTCATCGATCTCGAGCAACTGTGTCAGCAACTGAAAAGGCAACTGCAGTACAGGATAACCGCGGTACAGCATGATGAACAAAGCCGCCCGGCTGGCGGCAGGAGAGAGTGAACGGCCGGATGATGATGGCTGGCCTGCGGCGGGACTGAAAACCCTGTCAAAAAAATCGATATTCTCTTTTTCCGCATCGGCTAGGCTTTGACGGTAGCATTCCCGGTAAGCCGTCCAGAACGGGCCCCATTCTTTTATTTCCGGCGCAGGCAATGCAAAATGCTTCCAGTTTTCCGGCTCGTTGAAAAAAGGCATGCGCTCCAGCCAGTGGTTCACGAGCTCGAGCAGGGAGAGATCGCTTTCCGCTTTTTTGATCAGGTCGATCTCGGGCTGCCGCAGTTGGGAGATATAATACTCCTGTCCGTAGCGTTGCCCGTATTTCAGGCCCAGCCTGGCTTCCAGCATTTTGAACTGCCAGCTCTGAAATCCCGATGCGGGACGAAGCAGGTCGCGGAAATCGAGAAAGTCCATCGGCGTCATCGTTTCCATGATATCGATCTGATGAACCAGCACTTTCAAAATAACGGCGCTGCGCGAAAGCCGGTGCACTACGGTTTGCAATTCGGGCGAATTGTCGTTCAGCGAAGGCTTTTTCATGATCTCGATAACGGAAGCCGATTCATACAGCAGTTGTTTGAACCAGAGCTCATAGGTTTGATGAATGATGATGAAGAGCATTTCATCATGAGCATGGGCAGACTGCTTATCGCTTTCGGGATCCTGGGCGCCGAGGATCTTATCGAGCTGAAGATAATCGCTGTAGTGCATAATGCTGAGTTGGCAAAGCAGAAAATAGAGAATAGAAAATGGGGATTCTTATTCTCCACTATTCATTATGAAAATTCATACCCAATATCTTTCCTATAATACATCCCTTCAAAATCGATCTTTTCAAGTGTGCTTCTGGATTGGGCGGCTGCTTCTGAAATCGTTTGCGCAAAGGAAGTAGCGCACAAAACCCTTCCCCCGCAGGTTACGACGCTCCTGCCGTTCCATCTGGCGCCGGCATGGAAGACCAGGCTCGGCTCCAAATTCTTTTTGTCGAGCCCTTTGATCTCGAATCCTTTTTCATAGCTGCCGGGATAGCCTCTGCTCACCGCTACAATAGTGGCTGCCACACGCTCGTCTTTTTCTATCCTGACTTCATGCAGACGCTGTGCTGCTGTTGCTTCAAACAGGTCTACCAGATCATTCTTCAGGCGGGGCAGTATTACCTGGGTTTCGGGATCGCCGAGACGGCAATTATATTCGATTACATAAGGTTCATCCTTTACTTTGATCACGCCTATGAACAGGAATCCGCGGTAATCGATATTTTCTTTTATCAGTCCATCGATCGTGGGTTTGATGATCCGGTCTTCCACTTTTTGCATGAAGGCGGCATCGGCAAAAGGAACCGGGCTTACGGCGCCCATTCCGCCTGTATTGGGGCCTTTATCGCCTTCTCCTATCCGTTTGTAATCTTTGGCTTCGGGCAGCAGCACATAATGCTTTCCGTCAGTAAGCACAAAAACCGAAAGCTCGATGCCGTCCAGGAATTCTTCCACCACGATCTTGCGGCTGGCTTCGCCGAACTTGCTGTACTGCAGCATCAGCTCATATTCCGCCATGGCTTCCACATGGCTGTGGCAAATGATGACGCCTTTGCCGGCTGCCAGTCCATCGGCCTTGATCACGATGGGCAAGGAATGATCCTTCAGATATGCAATGCCTTCTTCATAATTGTTCAGATCGAATTTGCGGTATGCAGCAGTGGGAATACTATATTGCTGCATGAATTTTTTTGAAAACGCCTTGCTTCCTTCCAGCCGGGCTCCCTGCGAAGAAGGGCCTATGACGGCGATTTTTTTGAGCT
>CAYYZJ010000408.1:0-2806 GCA_964475615.1 uncultured Flavitalea sp.
CGTCATCGATACCATGGAGCCATATTCGAGAAAAGCATTTTCAAATACGCGTTCTTTTTCCAGCCCGTTGTAATAAGTGGGCTCGCGCGAAGTGCCTGTCCATACCTGCGCAATATAACCGTCGATGCCTGGAAGCGAGGCCAGGCTTGCTTCGGGGCTCACGATCTTCCACGAAGAATAATTCACCAGCGAATGCGTGGGTATATACACCTTCACATTCATGCCTTTGGTTTTGCCATAAGCCTTGGCATAAGATGAAACCTGGTCTATGGCATTATAGTATAGATGATATTTCAGCTTGCTGGAGAGATAGGTATTTTCCGGCGATTCATGCTGCGGCCTCCAGGGAAATCCATAATATTTCTGCCATTCCTGTTTGAACACTTCGCCGTAACCGGCCCTTGCCCAGAACTCGGGCTCTTCCAGGTAGATGGAGCTGATACCGGCATCGATCACTCTCTTCACCACACCCTTTTTCATGAACCCGATATAGGAATCAACAGGCACCACGTAAGGAATATTCTTTCCATGCCAGATCGTATCTCCTTTTTCGGTGATCTGCCCTTCGCCGAGATGATTCTTTCCATCCCATTTTCCGAGAAAATAATCGTCATACTGGCCCCAGGCGATGCCTGTCATGAAATGCACCTGGTATCCATGATCCCTCCACGATTTCACGCGGTCTTCAAACGAAACATTGCCCCGTTCGCTTACTCCATATACGATGGCGATGTCAGATCGTACATCTATTTCAGGTATCCAGACATGGCTGGTCTGAAAAGCGGTTTTTTCCGGAACTGCTGTCGACTGTCCATAGGCATTGCCGATAATAAATGCCGGTATTATTGCGCAAAAAATAGTTCCTTTCATTCAGTGATGATTTACTGGAAATGACTATTGTAAAAATATGGAACTCCGGAAAATTTTGCGCAATTTGTCCGGCCACAACCTGGCAAGCTATCTTCAATAAAGAAGCAAGCATCAATTCGATGCTTCCAGCAATTCGTTAGAGGTCTTTAATGATCTTGCCGATTCGCTCATGAGCCTGCTGAATTTTTCATTGGCGGTTTCCGGTATCGGCTGCTGCGGCTTGTCTTTCATGACAAGAGCAGCCGTTTCTTCCGGTTTGTTTGCATTGCGCAGGCTATCGGCTTGTTCAAAATAATAAGCAGTAGCGATGAATTTTTTTACATGCTCCCTGGATTCGGCAGGAAGATATTTCTGCAGCGTCCAGAAATTCTTGCTGTGCGATTTATGGATGGCTTTATAAACAGGGCCGGGGCCTCCGTTATAAGCGGCAAGCACGAGCAGCCAGTCGCCGAATTCCCGGTGCAGGTCTCTCAGATATCTTGCAGCGGCTCTCGTACTTTTATAATAGTTCACGCGCTCGTCTGAACGGTGGTTCACTTTCAGTCCCAGCACATGAGCTGTTTGGGGCATCAGTTGCCAGGGGCCTTTGGCGCCAACGCGCGAAACCGCCGAAGGCTTGAGCTCCGATTCGATCACGGCCAGGTATTTCAGCTCGAGCGGAAGACTATAATGATTGAGCACGGAATCGATGATGGCAAAAGGCATCTCGCTTCGTTGTTTCACATCATCCAGACATTCATCATTGTTCCGGATATAGCTGCGCACGAATTTCATGCTCTGCTTGTTGGCCAGCGGCAATACGATTTTATTGGTCTTGAATCTGACCGATTTCGTCTTGCTGTTTGTATGCAGGCTTTTTCCACTGTCGAATGATGGTTCGTTTGGATTGGCTGCAGGCGGCGTAGCCATAATAAAGGCTATGCTGCAAAAATAAACGGGCACTTGCGATTTCAACATCGTTTTAATTTTTGATAAAACAATGCCGGCCCCGAGGTTTGGATTATACTTAGCGAGTGTTAAGCATAGAATATTGGAGGATCATACAGCTTATCCGTGGGTACGGGTATTAGGGTTTTTCATGAACGGAAAGCTGTATTTGCGGCTCAAAGATAATATCCGGAAGTTGCCCGTCCTACGGTGTTCTACCAGGGAAAATTACGGGTTCCCGAATTGAGAAAATGGTAAACGCCTTAGTGCCAGGCCATTTGATATGTTACTAAAATGTATTGCGATAATTGACCTAGTAGGTGTAGGATCTGATAAGAATGCCGCCGTCGTTTGCCCTTATTGTATCGGCTGTTAACCGGTTCTTATTGTCGAAGGTATATGTATGCGTCAGCACCTCCGGATCGCCTCCGGTATTGGTGGTTTCTGTTTTGACCAGGTATTTGTTCTGCGGAAAATAAGGTGTGCTGAAATTGAGCGTATTGGGCTTGTCGAAATAATAATCGTATGTGGTGATGCCGGTATTGTCGGACTGGGTGATGAGGTTCCCGTTATTGTCGTAGCTGTAATTGGTGGTATTATACAGCACTGAACCGGAACTGCTGCTGTACTCGTATTCATTCAGTTGGATCAATTGCTTGGAGGCATTATAAAAATATTTCTCGGTGCTGGTGTCCTGGGTATCGTCATACTGGAATGTACTGTCAACAAAAGGCAGGGAGTTAAGCCAGAACTTTTCATGAATGTTCAACTGATTGTCGAGATAAAGGTCTGCTGTATAGGAACCGTCGGCATATTGATATACCATCTTATCGCCGGACGAAGCAGCCGAGACCATGCTCAGCAGGCGCTTGTTTCCGTCATAGCTAAGATTGAAAGTGGTCACTACATGCCCGTAGAACGATGAAGTAACGTCTTCCGTATAAGTTTTGGGCAGATCGGAGGAGGAGTTATTGTCAGAAGTGCTGTTTTCGTGGCTGTTCTCTTTACT
>CAYYZJ010000409.1:0-4743 GCA_964475615.1 uncultured Flavitalea sp.
AATATTGGATACAGTTCAAAAGCGCTGCTACCGTCAATCCTCCGTTCCCCGGCAAAATATTTTATCCCGGCATGCTCGGCGGATATGAAACCGACAACTGTGCATTTTATATCGGCGAAAGATGTCTCTATGATTCTGTTCATATCAATTACGTTGCATCTAGTCTGTCCTTGCCTGGCATCGTTTCATCTTCGCACAGCATCGGCGCCATCTATATTCCGCTGCAGGATTCATTTCTCGTACGCATCAGGCCCAATACCGATCTTTCTCCCGATAAAAAAAACAAGGTGCTGATGGAAAGGTGGGCGGGAACGGAAAAGCAGGTCAGCCGCGTGGAATGGCAGAACGGATGGGCTTCTGCGCGGTTTCGTGATTTCGGCCGCTTTCAGCTTGTGCTGGATGAAACGCCGCCGGAGATCACCGCCGTCGGATTTAAGGACGGCGCCGATTTGCGCAAGTCAAAAGGGCTTGCATTCAGGGTCAGGGATAATTCGGAAGAAATAAAAAGCTTCAGGGCAGAATTGGATCCTGCTGAAGGCAGCGCCGGCCACTGGCTTTGTTTCAGCAATGACAAGCAGCGATTGTTTATATACCGGTTCGATGAACATTGTCCGCCGGGAAAACATGAGTTGAAAGTCACGGCCGAAGATGAGGCGGGGAATGTCGGCATCAAGATTATCAAGTTCACACGATAATTTGAAAATGTGGAAATGTGGAAATGTGAAAATGTGGGGAATGTGGAAATATAAAATACTTACTCAATTTGATTGTTAACTCTGATTCTGATAATACTAATTTTGCATTTAGTTAGTTCATTTTTCACATTTCCACATTTTCACATTTTCACATTTCCACATTTAACTCATGACTAATTTACAAGAAGGCGATAAAGCTCCTGCATTTACAGGAAAAGATCAGCGCGGCAGAAGAATCTCACTTTCCGATTACAAAGGGAAAAAAGTGATCCTCTATTTTTATCCGGAAGACGATACGCCTACCTGTACCGTGCAGGCCTGCAACCTGCGCGACAATTACAGCCTGCTCAAAAGAAAGGGCTTTGTCGTGCTTGGCGTAAGTCCCGATACGGAAAAAAGCCATCAGAAATTTGAAAATAAATTCGATCTGCCTTTCACGCTGATCGCCGATCCCGATCATCATATCATCGATGCCTACGGCGTTTGGGGAGAAAAGCAGCTTTTCGGCCATAACTATATGGGCGTGCATCGCACTACCTTCCTGATCGACGAAAAAGGCATTATCCGGAAAATCTTCCTGAGGCCGAAATCGAAGGAGCATGCGGAGGAGATTTTAGAGGCGTGGGAAGACAAATAAAGAATACAAGAAAGAGTGCTATAAAACTCATATATAAATTCAATCCGAAACAAAACGTCCCGAACCGAAGCAGATCATCATGCCTTGAACGGCCGGTATCATGCTCCGCTTTTTTCCATCACCCACTCTATCTCGCCAAAATCGAACGATCCGTCGCTTGTAAGCAAATGCCCTTCCGGCGAAACTTCCAGGATAGTGGTTTCAAACAGCTCATTTCCTTTTTTCAGCTTTACCCGGCGGCCGCGACTATACAATACCTGGTTATAACGAAAAAGCAG
Source organism: uncultured Flavitalea sp. (assembly GCA_964475615.1). GTDB lineage: Bacteria > Bacteroidota > Bacteroidia > Chitinophagales > Chitinophagaceae > Puia. The sequence continues at coordinate 1,611 of CAYYZJ010000409.1, forward strand.
GCTATCCAATTTTCCATTCCGCAATTCCTCATAGCCTGAATTCAACTCTGCGCAGAGGGTTTTGGCCATATCAACTACCGTGAAGGTCTTTCCGCTGATCTGCTTTAATGAAACCGGCCGGGCAGCAGCAGGAGGAAACAGGGTTTGATTGATGTTGATGCCGATGCCTACCACAGCAAACAGCCAGTCCTGCCCTTTGCAAACACTTTCAATCAGTATTCCGCCTGCCTTTCTGTCACGCCAGTACAGATCATTGGGCCATTTGATGCTGAGATGTTGAGCAGTGAATTTTAACAAAAAAGAGTAGCATCCGAGGGCAATGCAGGCGCTGAGCAGGAACTGTTGGGAAGGTTTCAGAAACAGCGGCTCCAGCACCGCACTCATAATGATGTTTTCGCCTGGCGTACTGATCCAGGTCTTGCCCCGCTGGCCCTTGCCTGCAAGCTGCTCGTGGGCGAAAAAAACCATGCCATGCGAAGCCAATCCTGCATGAACCTTTGCCATGGCATAGTTGTTGGTACTATCGACTGACCCCAACTCAATGAAATTATGGCCGATCGGCGGGTAATCCTGCCCGGAAATGTTGATGGCGGGATGTGACAAAAGATTACTATTTTTGAGCAGTGCGAAATTAGGATATGTAGTTCATATTAACTGACAGGAATGAAAGAACAACCACGTAATAAAGGCCTCTCGGAGAGAACTCAGCTTACTTCACACGATCAAACAGCATTTATCATCAAAACATTTTGATTATTGGAACAATTGTCTATGTTGACTGCCCGTAAACCCAAAAGGGCGGCGAGATTAACGAAGAATTCTAAAATTTTTAAAACCATTATTCAAGCTATCCAGGAAAAAAAAGGGGAAGATATTGTATCGCTCGACCTCCGGAAAATACATGAAGCGGTCGCCGACTTCTTCATTATCTGCGAGGCGAAAAGCCATACCCAGATCAGGGCCATTGCCGATTTTGTTGAACTGCAGGTTAAAGAAAACTGCGGCGAACTCCCATACCGGCATGAAGGTATCCAGGCATTGCAATGGGTGCTGGTCGACTACGTGAATGTGGTAGTGCATATCATGCTTCCCGAAAGCCGCAGGTTTTATAAGCTGGAAGATATGTGGAGCGACGCGGTTTTTGAGCGCCATGAAGGATAGTAATGGTTTTTTTAAACTTTTTTCATCATACAACATTAAACAGATATTAAGAGACGAAATACAACATGCCACAGGATAACAAACAAAATGATAGAAGCAGTTTTCCGAGATTCAGACCAAGAGGCGATGACGACGGCAACCGAAAAGGCCCTAAATTCAGCATATACTGGATCTGGGCAATAATCGCTGCCGTATTGCTTGGTTTCAATTTTTTCGGTGCTTTTACTCCCGACGCCCATCACCTGGATTCCGAACAGGAATTCCGCAACAACATGCTCGAAAAAGGCGATGTGGCCAAACTGGTACTCGTTACCAATAAAAACCTCGTAAGGGTTTATATCAAAAAAGACAGTCTTGATAAACCGTATTACCGCGAAAAGCTGGGCAAAAGCTATCCCATAGCCAAGACAGAAGGCCCGCAGTTTGAATTCCAGGTTACCAAGATCGATGAATTTGAAAAAAGGCTGAATGTTTTTTTTGCCAAGAACCCGGGACTGGAAGTTCCCTATAGCCCGGTTCAGGAAGGAGAATGGTTTGCGCCTTTGCTGCAGATCATCCTGCCGATCCTCATCATCCTGCTCATCTGGATCATGCTCATGCGCAAGATGGGCGGACAGGGAGGAAGCGGAGGCCCCGGCGGAATTTTCAATATCGGCAAATCCAAAGCCACTTTGTTCGACAAGGGAACCAAGGTGAACATTACGTTCAATGATGTTGCCGGTCTCGATGAAGCCAAAGTGGAAGTGATGGAGATCGTTGATTTTTTAAAGAACCCGAAAAAATATACGGCCCTCGGCGGCAAGATACCGAAAGGCGCCTTGCTGGTAGGCCCTCCTGGCACCGGTAAGACCCTGCTGGCAAAAGCCATGGCCGGCGAAGCCCAGGTTCCTTTCTTTTCCATGAGCGGTTCCGATTTCGTTGAGCTCTTCGTGGGCGTTGGCGCCAGCCGCGTTCGCGACCTGTTCAAGCAGGCCAGGGAAAAAGCACCCTGTATCATCTTCATCGATGAAATAGACGCTATCGGACGCGCCAGGGGAAAGAATGCCATCATGAGCAATGACGAAAGGGAAAGCACATTGAACCAGCTTCTGGTTGAGATGGACGGGTTTGGCGGCGACAGCGGCATCATCATTCTCGCAGCCACCAACAGGCCCGATGTGCTCGACAGCGCCTTGCTTCGCCCGGGACGCTTCGACAGGCAGATTTCTATCGACAAGCCCGACCTGAAAGGCCGCGAAGCCATCTTCAAAGTGCATCTCAAGCCCATCAAGATATCCGCCAGGCTCGATATCCATAAGCTGGCTGAACAAACGCCCGGCTTTGCAGGCGCCGATATTGCCAATGTGTGCAATGAAGCTGCGCTGATCGCTGCACGTAAAGGAAAGGAAACCGTTGATATGGAAGATTTCCAGGATGCGGTTGACCGGGTGATCGGCGGGCTCGAAAAAAAGAACAAGATCATTTCACCCGAAGAAAAAAGGATCATCGCCTATCACGAAGCAGGCCATGCCATCTGCGGCTGGTTCCTCGAACATGCATACCCGTTATTAAAGGTAACGATCGTTCCGAGAGGAGTGGCTGCACTGGGCTATGCGCAGTATACGCCGAAAGAGCAATACCTCTATAATACTGATCAGCTTTTCGACCAGATCTGCATGACCCTCGGCGGCCGTGCCAGCGAAGAGCTGAACTTCGGAAAGATATCCACCGGCGCGCAGAACGACCTGCAGCAGGTAACCCGTATCGCTTATTCGATGGTCACCATCTATGGTATGAACGATAAAGTAGGCAATGTAAGCTTCTACGATCCTGCCCAGGAAAATTCATTCACCAAACCCTATTCGGAAGAAACATCCAAGCTGATCGACGAGGAAGTGCGCAAGCTGATCGATAGAGCTTATGACGCCACCTGCAAGCTGCTCATCGAAAAGAGCGCCCAGCTTCATAAGCTGGCCGAGGCCCTGCTGGAAAA
>CAYYZJ010000410.1:0-6906 GCA_964475615.1 uncultured Flavitalea sp.
TTTAAGATTTTTAGATAATCTTATCCGGGAACTTAAAAATCTAACAATCAAATTATGGCACGTTACAGAGGTCCAAAGACCAAAATCTCCCGTATTTTCGGTGAGCCTATCTTAGGTAATGGAAAGTATTTAACAAAGAACAGTAATCCTCCCGGTCAGCACGGGCCCACCCGCAAGAGAAAGACGCTGGGTGAGTACGCTCTGCAGCTGAAAGAAAAGCAAAAAGCAAAATATACCTACGGGGTATTGGAGCGTCAGTTCCGCAAGACGTTTGAAGAGGCTGTACGTCGTAAAGGCGTTACGGGTGAGAACCTGATCAAGCTGCTGGAAGCGCGTTTGGACAATACCGTTTTCCGTATGGGCATTGCTCCTTCCAGGCCGGCTGCCAGACAGCTCGTTGCACATAAGCATATCACCGTGAACGGCGATATCACCAATGTGCCTTCATATCAGCTCAAGCCGGGCGATATCGTTGGCCTGAAAGAAAGCACACAGGGCAATACCGGCATTACCAGCCGTGTCCGCGGCAAGAATGCCAAGTTCAACTGGCTCGACTGGAATGAAACCGAATTCAAGGGAACTTTCATCGCCTATCCCGAACGCGAAAGTGTTCCGGAGAACATTAAGGAGCAGTTGATTGTTGAGTTGTACAGTAAATAAGGAAGCCTGAAGTCAGAGGTCTGAAGTCTGAAAATTCAAACTTCATCAGACTTCAGACATCCGGCTTCAGACCTCAATCTCATAAAAGTAAATTGTAAAATTTAATATGGCCATTTTAAATTTTCAGAAACCAGACAAAATCATTCTGCAGAAGGCAACTGATTTTGAAGCACAATTTGAATTCCGTCCTTTGGAGCCCGGCTACGGGGTAACGATCGGCAATGCTTTGCGCAGGGTATTGCTGAACTCTTTGGAAGGATACGCCATCATCGGCGTAAAAATTGAAGGTGCAGACCATGAATTCGCCACACTGAAAGGGGTAACCGAAGACGTGGTGGAGATCATCCTGAACCTGAAACAAGTCCGTTTTAAAAAGAAGGTAGATCATGAGGTAGCGCAGGAAAAGATCAATCTCAGCCTGAAGAACAAAACTGAGTTCACCGCAGCCAATATCGGCGAAGCAACCCCCAGCTTTGAAGTGATGAACCCGCAGTTGCTGATCTGCACGCTGGATCCTTCCGCCAAGCTCGATATCGAGATCACCATTGGCAAGGGCAGGGGCTATATTCCTGCAGAAGACAATAAGCCCAAGGATGCTCCTTTCGGATACATTCCTACCGATGCCATCTTTACGCCCATCAAGAACGTAAAATATTCCATCGAGAATACCCGCGTTGAACAGCGCACCGACTTCGAGAAGCTGGTGATGGAAGTGATCACCGATGGCACCATCCATCCCGAAGAAGCCGTTAAGCAGGCTTCCCGCATCCTGATCCAGCACCTGATGATCATCACCGATGAGAACATCACGTTCGACAATAAAGAAGAAAAGAAAGAAGACCTGGTAGATGAACAGACCCTGCAGTTGCGCAAGGTGCTGAAAACACCGCTGGAAGACCTCGATCTTTCCGTGCGTGCCTTCAACTGCCTGAAAGCTGCCAAGATAAATAGTCTCAGCGAGCTCGTAACCTACGAACAGGAAGACCTCATGAAGTTCCGCAATTTCGGTCAGAAATCGCTGGCTGAAATAGAGCAGGTGCTGAATGAGCGCGGTCTCCATTTCGGCATGGATCTGAGCAAGCTGAAGATCGATGATGAATAATTATTAATGTGCGGATTTGCGGATGGCTAATGTGCGAATGCTGCTGTTCGTTATTGCTGAGGATTCGCAATTCCGCTTTGCTATTAACATAGATGAATGTTTTGAATTGCTGTCGAATGCCCGATTAATAGCATTCGCACATTAGCCATTCGCACATTCGCAAATTTTTAAATCATGCGTCACGGAGACAAAATCAAGAACCTGAGCAGAACGGCTTCGCACCGCAAAGCGTTGCTGAGCAACCTGGCCTGCCAGTTGATCGAACACAAAAGCATTGTGACCACGCTGGCCAAGGCAAAAGCCTTGCGCACTTATGTGGAGCCGCTGATCACTAAGGCAAAAGACAACAGCACCCACCAGCGCCGGGTAGTATTCAGCTACCTGCAGGATAAGGATGCCATCAATGAACTGTTCGGCAATGTTGCCGGAAAAGTGGCCGGCCGGCCGGGCGGATATACCCGCATCATCAAGCTGGGCACCCGCGTGGGCGATAATGCTGAGACCGCGCTGATAGAGCTGGTTGATTTCAACGAGGTCTATGGCAAAGACAAGGGCGAAGCCAGGGAAGCAACAAGGAGAACCCGCCGTGGCGGAGGGCGCAAAAAAACAGCCGAACCCAAAGCAGAAGCTGCCAGGGAAGAAGCCCCGGCCGAAACAAAAACAGAAAGCGCAGCATAAGCATGAAACGTTTTTTATATCGAGGCAGGGTTTTTGAAGCCCTGCCTTTTTTGTGCGCCGTAATGTGAACACGTAATGTGAACAATTAATCGCCCCAAAAAATATCGAATTTCTTTTCTTTGCAAAATTTTTATACGATGGCTTCATCCGATTCGCAACCTGCGGCAGTGCTCTTACTGGAAGATGGAACGGTTCATTATGGAAAGGCTTTTGGCAAAATAGGAACCACTTCCGGCGAGATCTGCTTCAATACCGGGATGACCGGCTACCAGGAAGTATTCACCGATCCCAGCTACTATGGACAGGTGCTGATCATGAACACTGTGCATATCGGCAATTACGGAGTGAAGGATGATGAAGTGGAATCTGCCGGCGTCAAGATTCGCGGGCTGATCGGGCGCAACCTGGAAGAACAGTTTTCGCGCAAGCAGGCCAGGGGATCATTGAACGAATACATGAAGGCCAACAATATTGTCTGCATCGAAGGAGTGGACACCCGCGCGCTCGTAGCCCATGTCAGGGTAAAAGGAGCCATGAACTGTATCATCTCTTCAGCGATCACCGATGTCAAACGCCTGAAAGAAGAACTCGCCAAAGTGCCGTCCATGGCCGGTCTCGAGCTGGCTTCCGCAGTCAGTACAGACAAGGAATATGAGGTCGGCGATCCTGCTTCTCCCATTAAAATAGCAGTGCTGGATTACGGCATCAAGCAGCATATCCTGCAGTGCATGGTAAGCCGCGGAGCGCATGTAAAAGTATATCCTGCCAAAACACCGGCTGCCACACTCAGGCAATTCAATCCGGGCGGTTATTTCATCTCCAATGGCCCCGGCGATCCTGCTGCCATGGATTATGCCATCGATACGGTAAAAGAAATTCTCAAAGAAGAAAAGCCTTTGTTCGGAATTTGCCTGGGCCATCAGCTACTGGCGCTGGCCAGCGATATCCCCACATTCAAAATGCATCACGGGCATCGGGGGCTGAACCATCCCGTAAAAAACCTCGTCAGCGGCAGGTGCGAGATCACCACGCAGAACCATGGATTCGGGGTTGATCCGGAATCGGTAAAGAAAAGACCGGATATCGAGATCACGCATGTAAATCTGAATGACCAGTCCATCGAAGGCATCAGGCTGAAGAACAAGCCTGCTTTTTCTGTGCAATATCACCCGGAATCCACGCCCGGCCCGCATGATAGCCGTTATTTGTTCGATGAGTTTATTGAGCTGGTTAAAACTAATGTGAAAATGTGAAAATGTGGAAATGTGGAAATGTGAAAATAGGGTTTCATTAATTTCCACATTTCCACATTCTCACACTTCCACATTCTCACATTTTTCCCGCAATCATCAGCAGCCGCGGCGATTTTCTGACATCGTATTTATTGAGCTGGTAATCGCCGAATACTTCCTGCATTTGCAGGCCGTAAAAGGAGAACATATCATTGAAATCGCCCAATGATAGTTTGGCCACCCGTTCGGTGAATTCGAGCGGCGCTTTCAGTTTTTCATCTTCTATCTGGATTCTTTTATAAAAATGCGTTTCATCGAACCATTTGGTGAGATGATAGACCACGCCGTTGATGGTCTTCTCCGATTGATGGATCAGGTGATCTTCTGCATAATGAACATTGAGATAATCGAGCACGAATATGCCTTCTTTTTTCAATGATCCCGCAATGGTGCGTATGGCATCATAATGTTCTCTTTCCGTACGGAAATAGCCGAAGCTGGTGAAGAAATTGAAAACATAATTGAAATAATTGATCCAGAACGGCAGCCGCATATCGTGCTGGTAAAAATGGAGATGTTCGTTTTCGAAGCGGCTGGCAAAGGCAATGCTGTCCGGTGCAATATCGACGCCCGTTACATCGAATCCTCTGGCGGCAAGTATCCGGGAATGGCGGCCTCTTCCGCAGGCCAGGTCAAGCATAAGAGAATCCGCAGAAGGCTTCAGGAAATCGAGCAGCCGGTTAATGAATGCAGCCGCCTCCTGTTCATCATGCTCGAAATACAATTGATGATAATAAGGGGAATTGAACCATTCCCTGAACCAGTCAGGGGACAATGAGGGAGCTTTTATCATGCAGCAAAAATAGGAAAATCGGGATGCGGGATGCGAGATTCGGGATACGAGACATAAGTTTCGGATATTTATCAACATCCCATATCCCGCATCCCGTATCTCGTATCCCGTATCTCGTATCCCCCATCCCTCCCACATCTCTCCGATTTCCCTTATTTTTGCAATTCAATTAAACCTTAGCGTTGTGGCATTGATAAAGAGTATATCCGGAATAAGGGGAACGATCGGCGGCAAGCCCGGAGAAAATTTATCCCCGCTGGATATCGTGAAATTTACCGCGGCATTTGGCACCTGGATCAAAGAAAAAAACCTCGGGAAAAAAATCGTGATCGGCCGCGATGGACGCGTAAGCGGGGAAATGATCCGTAACCTCGTGGTAAGCACGCTGGCCGGCCTGGGACTGGATATTGTCGACCTCGGCCTATCCACTACGCCTACCGTTGAACTCGCTGTGGTCTGGGAACAGGCAGCAGGCGGCCTTATCATTACCGCAAGCCATAATCCTAAAGAATGGAATGCCCTGAAACTGCTGAATGAAAAAGGAGAATTCATCAGCGCTGCCGACGGGGCCATTGTGCTGGAAAAAGCAAGGGATGAACATTTCGCTTTTGCTTCGGTCGACAAGCTGGGCGCTTATACTTCCGATAACACTTACCTGCAAAAGCATATCGATGCCATAGTGAATTATCCGTTTGTTGATGTCAAAGCGATCAGGCAAAAAAAATACAGGATCGTAGTGGATGCCATCAATTCCACCGGAGCGCTTTTCGTTCCGCCATTGCTTAAAGAACTGGGCGTTGCGGAAGTGATCCTGCTGAATGGAGAAGTGAACGGCAAGTTCGCGCATAATCCGGAACCATTGCCCGAAAACCTGGTAGCACTGAGCTCCGCCGTGCAGAAATCAAAAGCCGATATGGGCATTGCCGTTGATCCCGATGTGGACAGGCTTTGCTTTGTTTGCGAAGACGGGAGCATGTTCGGCGAAGAATATACGCTGGTGGCAGTGGCCGACTATGTGCTGGGCAAAAAAACCGGCAATACCGTGAGCAATATGAGCAGCACCAAAGCGCTGAAGGAAATCACGCTTAAACATGGCGGACAATATTTCCCTTCGCCGGTGGGTGAAGTGAATGTGGTGAATAAAATGAAAGAAGTGAATGCCGTGATCGGCGGAGAAGGCAACGGAGGCATCATCGTGCCCGACCTGCATTATGGCCGCGATGCATTGATCGGCATCGGCCTTTTCCTGAGCGCGCTGGCCCAGCATAAGAACGGCATCAAATCTTTCCGCACCAGGTATCCCGATTATTTTATTTCCAAGAATAAGATCGAACTGCAGAACGGCATCGACGTGAACGCCCTTTTTGAAAAGATCAAACGGAAATACAAGAACCAACCTGCCAATACTGAAGACGGGCTGAAGATCGAATTCGATAACGACTGGGTGCATCTCCGCACTTCCAACACCGAGCCCATTATCCGGATTTATGCGGAAAGCAATTTTGAAACTACAGCCAATAACATCGCCCAGCGTTTAATGAAAGATATCAAGGAGTTCATATAATGGAAAGGATCTATTTCGACAATGCAGCCACCACCGCATTGGATGCACAGGTGCTGGAAGCCATGATGCCCTATCTCACCGATCGCTTCGGCAATCCTTCTTCTATTTATTCTTATGGCAGGGAAAGCAAGCTGGCCATCGAAAGCGCCAGAAAGAAAGTAGCGTCCATCCTCCATGCGCATCCTGCAGAGATATTCTTTACCAGCGGCGGCACGGAGAGCAGCAATACCGCCATCACGGCATCGGTGAGGGATCTGGGTTGCAGGCATATCATCAGCTCCCCGCTGGAGCATCATGCCACCCTGCATACCATCGAACACTTACACAAAAAAGGCGAAGTTGCCTTGAGCTATGTAAAAGTATTGCCAAACGGCCATATCGACCTGGACGACCTGGAACGCCTGCTTTCATCTGCTGATGAAAAATGCTTAGTAACCCTCCTGCATGCCAATAATGAGATCGGCAATATGATCGACCTGCATGAAGTGGGCGCAATCTGCCAATCGCATCATGCCATCTTTCATTCAGACACCGTGCAGACCGTCGGCCATTTTCCTTTCGACCTGCGCAATACACCCGTTCATTTCATTACCGGATCGGCCCATAAATTTCATGGGCCGAAAGGAGTGGGCATCTTATACATTAATGAGAACGTAAAAATCCATCCGTATATCCACGGCGGTGCGCAGGAAAGGAACATGCGCGCGGGCACCGAGAACGTATACGGCATCGTGGGCTTTGCCCGCGCCCTCGAGCTGGCCACGGAACGGTACGAATCCGAAAGCGCATATATAAGATCGTTAAAACAGTATATGGC
>CAYYZJ010000411.1:0-3308 GCA_964475615.1 uncultured Flavitalea sp.
AGCTCTGTCTATATGCAGCGAAGCGTAGTAACATCTCCCATTACAGGATATATTAGTTCCCTTCAACTAAAGACCGGCGACAGGGTATACAAAGGACAATTGTTATATACTATTGAATCTAAGGAACGCCGGGCGCTTGGCGACTGGCCAATGGAGAAAGATACCAATTACGGAATGATCAAGGTGCTCGCTCCGATTGACGGAATTATCACAATGATCGAGCGACAGCAAAACGGGGAGTTCATTCCTGAAGGCAGCACGCTCTGTAATATTGCTGCGCCCGGGAGTTTGTACTTCCAGATCAATATTCCTTATGAATATGTGCAGTATATCGAAAATAATGCAGTATGTACAATCACCCTTCCTGACGGGCAGCAGGTTCAGGCAAAAATTCTCAAGCCGCTTGCTCAGACGGCAGCGGGAACCCAAACCATTCCTTATATGGCCAGGCCCGAAAAGGCAATGGCGTTTCTGCCTGAGAACCTGGTGGCAACGGCAACCCTGGTCACGTATAGAAAAAGCAATACACAGCTCCTGCCTAAGCAGGCAGTGCTCAGCGATGAGCTGATGAACCGCTTTTGGGTAATGCGGTTACTTAATGATTCTACGGCCGTCAGGACTGCGGTAGTGACCGGTAACAAAAACGACAGCCTGATCGAAATCTTAAAGCCATCGCTCAATAACGACAGGATCCTCATTTCCGGAAATTACGGGCTTTCGGATACTGCGTATGTAAGAATGGAATAAACTTATGAAAGGTAATTACTATAAGAAATTGTCCAACCCTTTTTTCTTCATTGCCATAGTGCTTGTTGCGGTGGGGTTGTTTACATTCAGCAGGATGCAGACGGCTTTATTTCCGGAAGTGATGTTCCCGAAAGTAAAATTGATTGCCGACGTAGGCTCCATGCCGATAGACCGGATGATGATCACTGTAACCAAACCCATTGAAAGCGCTGTAAAACGGGTAAAAGGAGTTACTGTTGTAAAAAGCGTTACGAGCAGGGGAAGCGCCGATGTTCAGATCTATTTTGATTGGGGGATAGATGTTTACCAGGCAAAGCTTCAAATAGAAAGCAGGCTGAACGAAATAAAGAACCTGCTGCCTTCAGGTACCAATATTGCTGTGGAGGGCTATAATCAATCATTGTTTCCTGTATATGGATATACGCTTGAAAGCGATACGAAAGGTTTGATTGAGCTGAGAGATATTGCCATGAACAGCATCAGGCCTCTTTATTCCCAAGTGCCTGGTATTTCTACCGTAATCCTGCGGGGAGGCAAGGCAAAAGAATTTGAAGTGATCCCTGACGTAATTAAAATGTCGTCATTGAATATTACCCCGGCGCAACTGATCGATCTGTTCAATAAAACCAATTATGTTCTTTCCAACGGCAAAATATCCGATTATCGAAGGCTGTACCTCACGCTCACCGATACGCGAATAAACGATATCTATGAATTGCTGAATGTGGTAATAAAAAACGATGGGAAGAGGATCGTTCATTTGAGGGATGTTGCACGGGTTGAATTGCAACAACAAATTGAATTCAATATCATCAATACAAACGGCCATGAGGGTGTAATTATTGACCTGGTAAAACAACCCGGGGTAAATCTCATCGAATTTGCCAGGAATGTTGAGGCAAAGACCAATGAGATCAGGCAACTGCTTCCCGGCGGAGTACAACTCAAGCCGTATTACAATCAATCCGCTTTTGTAGGCGACAGCATTGAAAGTGTCATTCACACTATCCTGGAGGGCCTGCTGTTGGCTATTATCGTTGTAATCATTTTTCTCAAGTCCTTTCGTGCAAGCATTGTAGTGATACTGACCTTGCCTGTTACCCTGGGTTTCACCATTATCGCATTAAATGCTTTTGGTCTTACTATCAATATTATGTCGCTGGGCGGTATTGCTGCGGCAGTCGGCCTGTTTATAGACGACGTAATTGTCATCATTGAACAAATCTACCGGGGACATGAGGAATATCCCGGAAAAAATAAATTTGAAATCGCTGGTCAGGCTATTAAAGATCTATTTCCCGCAATGGTTGGTTCATCCCTGAGCACCATTGTCATTTTTCTTCCTTTCATCATGATGGGCGGGCTTGCCGGGGCATTTTTTAAAGAGCTGGCAAAAACAATGGAGCTTATTTTGCTGTGTTCTTTCCTGGTTACATGGCTTATTACCCCTGTGCTGCATTTAATGATCGGTTACAGGCCGCGCAAGGATCATCGCCCGTTAACAGAGGAGCAAACGCTGAACAAATTCAGATGGCTTACGGGGTTATATAAAATGCCGTGGTTGTCTGCATTGCTGATCATTGTATTGATCGGAGCTGCATGGATTGTCTGGAGCAAACTGGAAACAGGGTTTCTTCCCGAGTTGGACGAAGGCACTATCGTGCTTGATTATTTTTCGCCTAGCGGCACTGCGCTCGAAGAAACCGATAATATGTGCAGGCAGATGGATAGGATCATACTGGCCAATCCCGACGTGGCCAGTTATTCAAGACGCACAGGATTGAGACTTGATTTCAGGAATGTTGCGCCTAACTACGGCGATTATCTTATTCAGTTAAAAAAGGAGAGAAAGAAAAAAACCACAGCGGTAATAGACGAATTGAGGACAGCCATAAGGCAGTCGGTTCCTGCAATAAATGTGTCGTTCGGACAACGGATCCAGGATTTGCTGGGAAATCTGATGAGCACGCCCAGCCCGGTCGAAATAAAAGTATTTGGCACCGACCAGCACGAATTGGAAATGCTGGGAAGAAAGGTTGACACTATTATGCAACACACACCGGGTTTGGTGGATATTAACAACGGAATGATCTCGGCCGGCCCCGCCATTGTATTTTATCCCGATGAAACAAAGCTGGCGCAATATGGCGTTACGCTGATGGATTTTCAGAACCAGTTGCTGATGTATACGCAGGGGCTTGTTTTGGGAATCAATGCAGGCGTTACAGAGCCTTCACCTGTTCAGGCTTCCATGATGGGAAATCTGCAGACCGGGCAGATCCAGGATCAGGAACAAATGCGCAAGATAAGATTACGCGTCACCAATTATGCCGACAATGACATTGACCGGATCAGTAGGCAGATGATTTTTTTACCCGACGGGTCATTAAAGCCCGTAAAATTTTTTTGCCGCATTGAATCCGGGAGAGGCGAAACTGATTTGAAGCGTGAAGATCTGAAATCCTGTGTTGTCCTAACATCGCGACTAAATGAAAGGGATCTCGGAAGTGCAATCGATGATCTAAAACAATCCTTCAAAAAAGAGCTGAATCTGCCGGCCG
>CAYYZJ010000412.1:0-5056 GCA_964475615.1 uncultured Flavitalea sp.
TTGTATTGCCTTAGTTGATGCCTTGATGCGGGCAGGGTGGGTTGAAAGAGTTTTGTTTCTTGTTGATAGAATAGCTTTGAGAGACCAGGCGCTTGATGCGTTTAAAGAACATATGCCTAACGAACCCAGGTGGCCTAAAACTGGCGAGAATAGCATTGCTAAGGATCGACGTATCTATGTGAATACTTATCCTACAATGCTTAACATAGTCAGAAATGAAAACCAAATTTTATCTCCTCATTTCTTCGACTTGATTATTGTGGACGAAAGTCATCGCTCTATTTACAACACCTATCAGGAAGTGTTGGATTATTTCAATACAATTACTCTAGGCTTGACTGCGACTCCAACAGATGTTATTGATCACAATACTTTTAAATTATTTGAATGCGAAGATGGAGTTCCAACTTTTGCATATTCTTATGAAGAAGCGGTAAATCATATCCCGCCTTATCTGTGCAATTTCGAAGTAATGAAGATTAAAACAAAATTCCAGCAAGAGGGTATAAACAAGAAGACGATTTCGTTGGAGGATCAAAAAGGACTGTTACAGGATGGCAAAGAAATAGAAGAGATCAATTATGAAGGGACTGAACTTGAAAAGAAAGTGATTAACCGCGGAACGAATGCCTTGATAGTTAGGGAATTCATGGAAGAGTGTATTAAAGATTCTAATGGCGTTCTTCCTGGAAAAACAATTTTCTTTTGTATCAGTAAAGCTCATGCCCGTAGGATGGAAGAAATATTTGATTCCTTGTTTCCTGAGTATAAGGGAGAGCTTGCCAAAGTATTAGTATCAGAAGATCCGCGTGTGTATGGCAAAGGAGGATTATTAGATCAGTTTGTAAAAAATGATTTGCCCCGGGTGGCTATAAGCGTGGATATGCTTGACACGGGGATAGATGTGCGGGAGTTGGTAAATCTTGTATTTGCAAAGCCGGTATTTTCTTATACAAAATTTTGGCAGATGATCGGCAGAGGCACAAGGTTGTTGGAAAGTGAAAAGAAAAAGCCCTGGTGCACAGAAAAAGATAGTTTTTTGATTTTGGATTGTTGGGACAACTTTGAGTATTTCAAAGTCAATTCAAAAGGCCGCGAATTAAAGCCCCAACTTCCTCTGCCAGTCCGTTTATTCGGGATAAGATTAGATAAGATCGAAAAAGCAATAGAGATTTCAAACGCCTCAATTGTTGAAAAAGAGATTGCAAGACTCAAAAATCAAATTTCGACTCTGCCAAAAAATTCGGTTGTAATACTTGACGCCCGGAATGACTTACAAAGATTAGATGATAATAACTTTTGGAATCACTTGTCAGCGGATAAAATCGAATTCTTGCGTTCAACGGTCAAGCCCTTAATGAAAACAGTATCTGATGTTGATTTTAAAGCAATGCGATTTGAAAAAGACGTTGTCGAAGTTTCGTTGGCGCATTTAATAAATGAAAAAGAAAAATTTGAGACTATTAAGGAAAGCATTATAGAAGAAATAGCAGAATTACCAGTGAGTGTTAATACGGTTGCCAAAGACGAAGCATTTATAAAAGAATCTCAAACAAACAATTTCTGGGCTACAATAACTGAGGATAAGCTGGATATGCTCATTGATAAGCTATGCCCTCTTATGAAATACAGAGAGTCTTTAGTACCTCCACTAGCTCCCGCCAAATTCAACTTCAAGGACGTTTTACATGCGAAGGAATATGTTGAATTTGGCCCACAACATGAGGGTGTAAGTATTGCCCGTTATAAAGAATTGGTGGAGCAGAAAATACAGGAACTTACAAACAACAATGTGCTATTGCGAAAGTTGCGTGACGGCTATACTCTTTCTCAACAAGAGGCCGAACAACTCGCTGAGCAATTATATAATGAACATCCGCATATTACAATAGATTTACTAAGAAGAGTATATAACCACCGACGAGCTGAACTCGTTCAATTTATAAAGCACATTTTGGGAATCGAGATTTTGGAATCTTTTCCTGAAACTGTAAGCAAATCATTTGAACAGTTTATTTCCGGCCACACTTATTTAACAAGCCGGCAGCTCCAATTTTTGGAGTTATTACGAAATTATATTTTGGAAAAGGGTAACCTGGAAAAGAAGGACTTGATTCAATCGCCATTTACACTGCTGCACCCTGATGGAATCAGAGGGTTATTTAACAATAAAGAGATCGAGGAGATACTTTCATTTACACAACAACTAACCGCTGCTTAATATGTTACAAAACAATCCACATCTTAAAAGCCTTATTGATAAATTATGGGATAAATTCTGGAGTGGTGGTATTGCCAATCCCTTAACTGCCATTGAGCAAATAACCTATTTATTGTTTATGAAGCGCTTGGATGATATGGAGACAAAAAGGGAGAGAGATGCGGAGTTTTTAGGGAAGAAATACACATCCAAATTTTCAGGAAAATTCAAAATACCGGGCAGCAACGAAGAAATAGACAAGCAAAAGCTAAGATGGAGTGAGTTCAAGCACTTACCCTCGGAGGAAATGTTGCTGCTTGTGCAAACAAAAGTCTTCCCCTTTTTAAAGCAAATGAATGGTGATACTTCACCTTTCACAAAGCACATGGCGAATGCGGTTTTCATTATGCCAAAGCCTTCATTACTTACTGAATCAATTAACACAATTGAACAAATATTTACGGAAATAGAACGGGACGCTGAAGAAAAGGGTCAGTCTTTCCAGGACATCCAGGGTGATGTGTATGAAATGTTGTTAAGTGAGATTGCGACTGCTGGAAAGAATGGGCAGTTTAGGACTCCCCGGCATATCATCAAATTGATGGTTGAATTGGTTGAACCTCAATTAGGGCAACGGGTAGCGGATCCAAGCTGCGGAACATGCGGATTTTTACTGGGAGTGCATCAATATTTGTTGACCCAACTTGCTTTGAAAGCTGATCCGGATAATGTTTGGACTGATGAGGACGGGTTCCAGCGAGCAACTATCAGCTCAATTCTTACTGACGATATGCGAAACATTGTTCAGGATAGCCTGTTCGGATTTGATTTTGACGATACGATGGTAAGACTCGGCACTATGAACCTAATAATGCATGGTATTGACGACCCCCATGTGAATTATAAAGATACTCTTAGTAAGGGTTATAATGAAGAAAGCCTATACCAGGTAATACTGGCGAACCCACCATTTACAGGAAATATTGATAAGGGAGACATAAATGAATCTTTGAAGTTGCCCACTACTAAGACCGAGCTACTTTTTGTCGAACGCATTTTTAATATGCTGAGAATGGGTGGTACCGCCGCGGTTATTGTTCCCTCAGGAGTAGTGCAAAATTCAGGAAAAGCATTTGAGACACTTCGAAAGATGCTCATTGAAAAAGCAGAGCTAAAAGCGATAATTGCTATGCCCGGTGGGGTCTTCAAGCCATATGCAGGAGTGAGCACCGCAATATTGTTATTTACAAAAGGCGGAGAAACATCAAGCGTTTGGTTTTATGAAATGAAATCAGATGGTTATACACTTGATGATAAGCGAGACAAGATTCTTGAAAGTGATTTAATTGATATTATTCACCGATTTAGAGCCAGGAATCCGAAGAACGATAGTGATAGAAAACAAAATTTCTTTTCCGTGTCCCAAAAAGAAATTGCTAGCAATAATTACAACTTGAATTTAAGTACTTATAAAGAAGAGGCCATTAAAGAAGTAGAATATGAAAACCCAAAGGTAATTCTTAGCAAGTTAGAAAAAATCGATAAGGATATTCAAGATAGTCTTGCTGAATTAAAATCTTTTTTGTAATGATTTTTGAAACACTTGGCAACATTATCGAAATTCAGAAGGGTAAAAAGCCTTCATTTGTAGACTCGCCAGATATAAACTCGATTCGTGTATTACAGATCGACGATCTGAGAAATGACGATAACCTCAAGTACACAAATGAGAAGACAGGGATTCTAGCAACTGAAGATGATATATTATTGGCTTGGGACGGAGCTAATGCAGGTACTATAGGCTATGGCAAGTCAGGCTATATTGGCAGTACTATTGCCTTATTACGGATTAAAGACACAAAACAATTTTCAACAGCATTTGTTGGCAAGTTTTTGCAAAGTCAATACAACTACCTCAGAAGTAAAAGTACCGGATCAACTATACCGCATATCAGTCGGAAGGCGTTGGAAAATTTAAAAGTTCCAATAATAAACATTTCGGATCAAATTCACATCGCCCATTTATTAAATAAAGTTCAGAGTGCACTAGAACAGCGCTTTGACAGCCTTGCCTTGGTAGATAGCTTTTTAAAAAGTACTTTTTCTGAAATGTTTGGTAAGTTAAAAGGAACAAAAATTCCATTAGCGTCAGTCTGCGTGTTAAATCCAAAAAAATCAGAAATTTCGGCGATTGACAAAACACTCCAAGTTTCGTTTATACCGATGGCTTCAGTGTCGGAAAATGGGAATGTAGATTTATCACAGATAAAAGAGTTAGGAAAGGTCTGGAGTGGCTTTACTTATTTTCAAGAAGACGATGTTGTTTTCGCAAAAATTACGCCTTGTATGGAAAATGGCAAAGGTGCAATAATGCGAAATTTAAATAATAGAATCGGTTTTGGATCAACCGAATTTCATGTACTGCGCCCAATAAAAAGAGTTTCCACTCCAGAATGGCTTTACCATTTGACAATGCAGACATCGTTTAGAAAGGGAGCTGAGAAAAACATGACAGGGAGTGCAGGCCAGAAACGGGTGCCTATTGACTATTTGGAAAAGTATGAAATTAATTTGCCCTCCTTCGAACTGCAAACCGAATTTGCTCAGATAGTGCAAAAGGCAGAAACTTTAAAAAAGCAGTATCAAAACAGTTTGTTAGAATTGAAAAACTTGTATGGGGTACTAAGCCAAAAAGCATTTAAAGGTGAAATTCAAAAGAAAGAATCGATTTCAGCTATTAAAGGGAAAACTACTGTAAGTATTCCATTGGAAAGAAAAGTACTCGCTTGCTGGATTATTGAAATGTTTCACGATAATTCAAAATTTGGAGTAACCATGTTTCAAAAAAACCTTCAT
>CAYYZJ010000413.1:0-4989 GCA_964475615.1 uncultured Flavitalea sp.
ATCATGGGTGAGCTCTGCACCAGCCATATCCTTCCGCCATCCATCAAATACCAAAACACGCTGATCAAAAACATCAAGGGTTTGAAAGAGCTCGGCCTTCCGGAAAGCGCCTATGCCAACCAGAAGCAGATCCTCGAAAAAATATCCGAGCATATTTCAAAAGTGAGCGACCTGGTAGAGAAAATGATCGAAGCGAGAAAAATATGCAATGCCATGGAAGACACCCGCACCAAGGCCATTGCCTATAACAGCCAGGTCAAAGAAGCATTCTTTGATCAAATACGCTATCATGTAGACAAGCTGGAGCTGCTGGTCGACGACAGCGAATGGTTATTGCCGAAATACCGCGAGATGCTGTTCCTGAGATAGTCGAATCCCTCTCCCGATATATGATGACGCAAAAAGAAGGTCACTGCCAGGCAGGGGCCTTCTTTTTTTACCCGATCCTTTCCTTTGCCCATCGCAAGGCAATATCGAGCTGCTCTTTCATGCCGAGGTTAGAATTGTCGAGCACAATGGCGTCATCGGCTTTGCGCAGCGGGCTGATCTCGCGGTGCGAATCGATATAGTCGCGCATCTCCAGGTTGCTCTTCACTTCTTCGATGGTGATATTGGGATTCTTCTCGAACAATTCCTTGAACCGTCTTTCCACCCGAACGGCATTATCGGCCTGCATGAAGATCTTCAGCTCGGCATTGGGGAATACTACCGTGCCGATATCGCGCCCGTCCATTACGATACCTTTATTTGCGCCGATCTTCTGTTGTTGTGCAACGGCAAATTCGCGCACTGGCTTGAGGGCGGCCACGTCGCTCACTTTTTCTGCAATTACAAGATCGCGGATGAGGTATTCTACATTTTCGCCGTTGAGATGTATCTCGCTTTGATTGCTTTTGGGGTTATGAATAAACTCCAGCACAATATGTTTAAGCGCATCCCTGACCGCTTTGGTCTTTGTCCAGTCTATATGATTTCGAAGAAAGTACAGGGTGATGGCGCGGTACATGGCGCCGCTGTCGATATACACATAATTCAGCTCTGCCGCCAGCTGCCTGGCCAGCGTGCTTTTTCCGCACGATGACCAGCCGTCGATGGTGATGATGATCTTGTTGTTTTCTTTCATTGAGTGAGCGACGTGCAAAAATGCAGAAAATACCCATGCAAACAAAAAGGCCGCCTCGTTTAAAGCGAGACGGCCTTCGATATTATTAAATCAGATTATACTTCTGATTTCTCTTTTGTTTTTTCCTTGATGGAGAATTTGATCTTTGAATTTTCCTTATCCAGATCGGCTACGAGCACGTCGCCGTTCTTGATATTCATATTCAGGATCTCTTCTGCCAGCGGGTCTTCCAGATATTTCTGGATGGCGCGATGCAAGGGGCGGGCGCCGAACTGCTGGTCATATCCTTTGTCGGCCACGAAATTCTTGGCCTCATCGGTCAGCTCGAGGCTGAATCCCAGTTGAACAAGGCGTTTGAGCACACCCTTCATCAGGATATCGATGATCTGGAAGATATGTTCCTTGTTCAGCGAATTGAAGATCACGATATCGTCCACGCGGTTCAAAAACTCGGGACTGAATGTGCGCTTCAACGCCTTTTCGATAACGGCCTTGTTGCTTTCATCTGCATTGGCCATGCGCGCAGAAGTGGCGAATCCGACACCATCCCCGAAGTCCTTCAACTGGCGGGCGCCTATATTGGAGGTCATGATGATGAGCGTGTTCTTAAAATCCACTTTGCGGCCCAGGCCGTCGGTGAGCTGTCCGTCGTCCAGCACCTGTAATAAGATATTGTAGATATCGGGATGCGCTTTTTCGATCTCATCCAGCAGGATCACCGAATAAGGCTTGCGGCGTACTTTTTCTGTCAACTGTCCGCCTTCTTCATATCCCACATATCCCGGAGGAGCGCCGATCAAACGGCTCACAGTGAATTTTTCCATGTATTCGCTCATGTCGATGCGGATGAGTGAATCTTCCGAATCGAACATATACCGGGCAAGGGCTCTGGCCAGTTCCGTTTTACCGACCCCGGTAGGGCCGAGAAAGATAAAGGTGCCGATGGGCTTCTTGGGATCTTTCAATCCTACGCGGTTGCGCTGGATCGCTTTCACCACTTTCTGGATGGCATCGTTCTGTCCCACTACCATGCCTGCCATATCGGTAGCCATGTTGCGGAGCTTTTCGCTTTCTGCCTGAACCATTCTTTTCACCGGAATGCCGGTCATCATGCTCACTACTTCGGCAATATTCTCTTCATCGATGGGATAGCGCTTGTGCTTGCTTTCTTCTTCCCATTCTATTTTTGCTTTTTCGAGCTCTTCCTGCAGGCGCTTTTCGGCGTCGCGCAGGGAAGCGGCTTCTTCAAATTTCTGGCTCTTCACCACTTTGTTCTTTTCGTTCTTTACATCTTCGATCTTTTTTTCCAGATCGACGATGTTCTGCGGAACGTTGATGTTCTTCAGGTGAACGCGAGCGCCTACTTCGTCCAGCACATCGATTGCCTTATCGGGCAGCAGGCGATCGGTCATATAGCGGTCGCTGAGCTTTACGCAGGCTTCGATGGCGTCGTTGGAATAGGTTACATTATGGTAATCCTCGTATTTCGATTTGATGTTGTTGAGAATCTGGATCGTTTCTTCCACGCTAGGGGGATCGATCATCACTTTCTGGAATCGCCTGTCGAGCGCACCGTCTTTTTCGATATACATCCTGTATTCATCGAGTGTGGAAGCGCCGATGCATTGCAGTTCGCCTCTGGCCAGTGCGGGCTTGAAGATATTGGAAGCATCCAATGATCCGCTGGCGCCGCCGGCTCCTACGATGGTATGTATCTCGTCGATAAAGAGGATCACATCGCGGTTCTTTTCCAGTTCGTTCATGATGGCTTTCATCCTTTCTTCAAACTGGCCGCGGTATTTGGTGCCTGCTACGAGCGCGGCAAGATCGAGCGAGATCACGCGCTTGTCGAAGAGCACGCGCGATACTTTGCGCTGCACGATGCGAAGGGCCAGTCCTTCCACGATAGCGGTCTTACCCACTCCGGGTTCGCCGATGAGGATCGGATTGTTCTTTTTGCGGCGGGAAAGGATCTGTGAAACGCGTTCGATCTCCTCTTCCCTTCCGACGATAGGATCCAGGGCGCTCATTTCCGCGAGCCTGGTGATATCCCTACCGAAATTGTCGAGAACAGGCGTCTTGCTCTTGGTATTGCCTGCGGCACGCACTTTCTGTTGCGAATACTTTTTTTCTTCATCGAAGTCGTCGTCGTTCTCTTCGGCATATTCGCTGCGCACTTCGTTGCTTTTAACTACTCCCAATTCGTTTCTGAATAAATCGTAATCCACGTCAAATTGATTTAAGATTTGTGTAGCGATGTTTTCCTTGTTCTTGAGTATGGAAAGCATAAGGTGCTCAGTCTCGACGGTCGGGCTTTTCAAAGCCTTTGCTTCAAGCACCGTTACCCTGATCACTTTCTCTGCCTGCTTGGTAAGAGGAAGACTATTGATATTGGCAATATTTTTACCGGTTTTATCCTTGACAGCCATCTCCACTTCCTTTCGCAGTTCATAGAGGTCCACATTGAAACTCTTGAGTATGCGAACGGCTGTATTGTCTCCTTCGCGGATCAAACCCAGTAGCAAATGCTCCGTACCGATAAAATCATTACCCAACCTAAGGGCTTCCTCCCTGCTGAACGATATGATTTCCTTAACCTGGGCTGAAAAATTGTTATCCATTTTTAAGTTATTGAGCTTTATACAATAATAACGAATATTTTTGATTTACAGATCGGTTTGTTTATAAACGACCGTTAACAACCATTAAGTGTGTATGCAGGTCAAAATTGATACCAGAGAAAAATTCCATGTCATTACCATCCTGGAACCCGTTCTCGCTGCTAATATGACAGCAGCAATCGATGAATGCCTTTTGCCTTTTTTGCAAAATGACGTAAAAAATGTGGTGCTTAACTTAAAAGACATTCAAACCCTGGATAGTGCTGCTGCGGAGCGGCTGATCGGGGTACAGCAGACCTTCTACGATAACAAGGCTTCCTTTGTGATGTGCGAGCTGAAACCCGCCCTGGAAAAGGATCTCGATGAGCGGGGCCTGCTCGAGCTGATGAATGTTACACCCACTGAGAGCGAGGCTTCCGACATTGTAGAGATGGAAGAGATCGAAAGGGAGATAGGTCTGAACTGGGATGAGTGGGATTAATGGGATGAATGGGAGATCGATCCTTTTGTTCATGGTTTGCGCCTGATTACATACTATCTTTCCCAGAAATCCCATTAATCCTACTCATCCCAGTTCAGACAAAATCCCATGCATCCCAAATATCCCAGTTCAGACAATCACAGTTTAAACACAGACATCCTGTCACAAGCGCTTAACACTCCCATTGTGTCCTTGGAACGCTACCCGGTAGGCGGCGGTTCCATTAATAACTGCTTTCAGCTAATTGTAAACAAAAAGCTAAACTTTTTCTGCAAAACCAATTCCGCCTCCCGGTTTCCCGGCCTTTTTGAAAAAGAGAAGATGGGGCTTGAACTGTTGGGAAGCCGGAATATAATCAGGGTTCCCCGCGTGATCGCCGCTGTTGTTGCGGAAGATATGCAGATCCTGCTGCTGGAATGGATATCGCCAGGGCCGAGAACAGATCGCTTCTGGGCCAGGTTCGGCGAGCAACTGGCTGCCCTTCATGAAGTGTCCGATAACCGGTTCGGGTTGGATGAAGACAATTATATGGGTGCGCTTCCGCAGTTTAACCGGCCTCATGCAGACTGGGTGCATTTCCTGATCGAACAAAGATTCAAGCCGCAGTTATCGCTTGCTCTTGAAAAAGGATTGATGGATTCGGCGCAGGTGAACCGCTTTGAGCAATTGTATAAAAAACTGGATGATATCTTCCCTCCTGAAAAACCTTCGCTGCTGCACGGCGACCTGTGGAGCGGCAATTTCATCGTCGCGCCGGGCGATGA
>CAYYZJ010000414.1:0-2249 GCA_964475615.1 uncultured Flavitalea sp.
GACCATTCTGAAGGTCATGTTAAAAAAGCTTCCCTGGAAGCATTGAGCTATGGCGCTGCACTGGCTGCTAAGCTTGGCACCGATGCTCATGGCATCCTGCTTGGTACCGTGAACGAAGACCTTGCTGCATTGGGAAAATACGGCATTAAAAAGATCTGGCAGGTGAACAATGAATCGCTCAACCATCTCGATGCCCAGGTGTTTACCAAAGTGCTGGCGGAAGCTGTACAGACCATTGGAGCAAAAGTGCTCGTGTTCCCGCACAATCCCAGCGGCAAAGCCATCGCCCCCAGGCTTTCTGCAAAGTTGAAAGCAGGACTGGTTGCAGGAGCCCTTGCCCTCCCCGATACCAGCAACGGATTTGTGGTAAAGAAAAATGTATTCTCCGGAAAGGCCTTTGCCAATGTGGCCGTTAATACCGATATCAAGATCATCTCACTTAACCCCAATGCCTACCCGGTAACGCAAACCCAGGGAACAGCAGAAACGGCAACACTGAACATAGCGGTGGACCCGTTCAAAGTAAAGGTCAGCGCCGTGAACAAGGCATCCAGCGAAATTCCACTCACCGAAGCGGAGATCGTAGTGAGCGGAGGCCGCGGACTGAAAGGACCGGAGAACTGGGGCATGATCGAAGAGCTGGCCAAGCTGCTGCATGCAGCCACTGCCTGCAGCCGCCCTGTTGCCGATGCACACTGGAGGCCGCATAATGAGCACGTGGGACAAACCGGCATTGCCATTGCCCCCAATCTGTATATTGCCATCGGCATTTCCGGCGCCATCCAGCACCTTGCCGGCGTTAACCGCAGCAAGGTGATCGTGGTGATCAATAAAGACCCCGAAGCGCCTTTCTTCAAGGCGGCCGACTACGGGATCGTGGGCGATGCTTTTGAAGTGGTGCCCAAGATCATAGAAGCGGTCAAAAAGTTGAAGTCTGTGGCTTAAATACCCCATTGTCTGAATAAATATTTATTTTAAAGCCAGCAAATTTTTTGGAAGGCTATAATTTTTATATTTGCCTTTCAACTTTAAACATAAAGCTTCGCCATCGGGCGGATTTTGGTTATGAAGAAGATCGAACTGGAAATAGTGGCTTTATCACATAGTATCACTCAAACCCATTCCTATGCTGTGGTATTGGGAGAAGTGAATGGATTGCGGCGCTTACCTATTGTGATCGGGGGTTTCGAGGCGCAGGCCATTGCCGTTGCCCTGGAAAAAATGCATCCCAGCAGGCCCCTCACGCACGACCTGATGAAAAATTTCATGAGCGCATTCAATATCGACCTGCAGGAGATCGTCATCTGCGACCTGCAGGAAGGCATTTTTTATTCCAAGCTCATCTGCATCAGCGAGCACGATACCGTTGAGATCGATTCCCGCACTTCCGATGCGCTTGCACTGGCCGTACGTTTCGGCTGTCCCATCTATACGTATGAAAATATCCTGGAAAGCGCGGGCATTTTAATGGAAGATACGGCAGGCAAAAAGAAACAGGCCAAAGAAACGGTCACCAGCGAGCTGGGTTCCGCCGATGATCTGAAAGCGCTTTCCCTGGAAGAGCTCAACTCCCTGCTGAACGATGTGCTGGAACAGGAAGATTATATCAGGGCCATCAAGATACGCGATGAAATCAACAGCAGGAAGCGCAACCGCGGATGATACTTTTCCCCAACTCCAAGATCAATATCGGCCTCCATGTTACCGGCAAGCGGCCCGACGGATATCATAATATCGAAACGCTGTTCTATCCGCTTCCGCTCTGCGATATCATAGAAGCGGTTCCATCAGATCAGTTTGCATTTCATATTTCCGGTTTGCCCGTGCCGGGCGATCCTGATGATAATCTCTGCATAAAAGCCTGGACCCTGCTGAAAGAAAAATTTCCCGGTCTGCCTCCCGTCGATATGTTCCTGTACAAGCATATTCCCATGGGAGCAGGACTGGGCGGCGGTTCCAGCGACGGCGCCTTCATGCTCCGCCTGCTGAATGAGCGGTTTGATCTGGGACTGGATGATAAGCAGCTTGCTGAATTGGCTTTGCAGCTCGGCAGCGACTGTCCCTTTTTTATCGTCAATAAACCCTGCCTGGCCAAAGGCCGCGGCGAGATCATGGAGCCTGTTGCGCTCGATCATTCGCATTTTTCTTTTGTGCTTATCCATCCCGGCATCCAAATCGGCACATCATGGGCCTTTTCGCAGGTAGAGGCAGGAGCGCCAGGCAAACCGATCAGCGAGATCATCAGCGGC
>CAYYZJ010000415.1:0-5007 GCA_964475615.1 uncultured Flavitalea sp.
TATGAAGATAAATATTATTATGGTCGCCGTCCCAACGGAATTTATATTCCCCGGTTCGCCAACCTGCCGGGCGATACGGTATCGAGAGGATTCATCCGCGGGTTCGGGTACCAGGGCGCTGCCAGCCGCGAAGGCTGGAGCAGGAGCGTGGCCGAACTCAGTATCGGCACGGATTTGAAGGAAGCGCTTACGGAACCGGGACAATGGACGATAGGCATCACCGGTTTTGGCGAAACGCTGCCTTATCATTCCAATAAGATTACGCTCGATAAGAACCGGAAAGACAAATGGGGATTGCCTGTGCTGGCCATGGATGCAGAGCTGCACGATAATGAAAAATATATGCGCAAGGATATTGTTCGTGAAGCCAGGGAGATGCTGGAAGCGGCCGGAGTAAAAAATGTTCAAACCTGGGATCGCAATCACGAGATCGGCGACGGCATTCATGAAATGGGAACGGCGTGCATGGGCAAGGATCCCAAAACATCGGTGCTGAACAAATGGAACCAGGTATGGGATGCGCCGAATGTGTTTGTGACCGACGGCGCCTGCATGACCTCTTCCGCCTGCCAGAACCCTTCGCTGACCTATATGGCATTGACGGCAAGGGCTGCCAATCATGCGGTGGAAGAACTAAAAAAGAGAAATATTTGAATTAAATAGTAATTTACAACATCAAACATTATATCATGAACAGAAGAGAAGCATTATCCAGTGTGGCGTTGCTGCTGGGAGGCACCATTATCGGCGCCGAAGCTTTTTTATCAGGCTGCACGAATGCCGATAAAAAGATAGGAGCGGCAGGCCTCAATTTTTCTCCCGACGACATTGCTTTCCTCGATGAAGTGGGCGAAACCATCATCCCCACAACTTCCACACCCGGCGCCAAGGCCACCAAGATCGGTGAGTTTATGAAGACCATCGTAACCGACTGCTATGAGCCCAAAGACCAGGAGACATTTGTGGAAGGCATGAAAAAGCTGGATGATGCCAGCAGGCAAAAGAACGGCAAATCGTTCCTTGAAAGCACTCCCGAGCAAAGACATAACCTGCTGGTGGATCTCGACAAGGAACAAAAAGCATATACCGACAAGAAAAAGCCAAGCGATCCCAATCATTATTTCAGGATGATGAAGGAGCTTACGCTATGGGGCTATTTCACTTCGGAAATAGGCGCCACCAAAGCGCTCAGGTATATTGCGGTTCCGGGAAGGTATGAAGGTTGCATACCGTATAAGAAAGGAGATAAGGCATGGGCTACTTAGTATAAAAGTGATTACTGTTATTGTATAAACTCTCTGCTGAAGAAACCTGAGGCAGGGAGTTTTCTTTTTTATGGCTGCTTTCAGTGTGTTACACCCACACAATGGAATTGAATGGCCAGGCGGAATCAAGTATTTGTAATCGTTTGCATAAAAATTTGTTTACAATACTGCCAAGAAATTGTTAAAAAAATACCATTCTGATTTAAAAAATAACCGGAAATTCACACAGAGTTCGATGTTTTTTTAACATTCTAAACAACTATTTCCTGCTTATGCCATTCAAAACTAACGAGCTTGCAAAAGCATGTCTCAGTATGTTGCTGCTTTTCATATGCAGCAACATTTTTGCTCAGACAACGGTTACAGGAAGAGTAACCAGTAATGCAGACAAACAGCCGGTCGCCGGCGCAACCGTACAGGTAAAAGGCACCAAGGTTGCAACTCAAACCAATCCGGACGGCACATTTTCCATCACTTCTTCAAAGGCCATAGGGACGTTAATCATTACGGCCGTAGGTTTTGAACCCTTCCAGATTCCTGTTGAAGGGAGAACCAGTATTGGAGAAGTTTCTCTGGCAATATCTTCCACTTCATTGAACGATGTGGTGGTAACGGGTTATACGTCTCAGAGAAAGAAAGACATTACAGGGTCTGTTACAGTGGTAAATGTAGCAGATATGAACAGGCAGCCTACCGGTCAGATCAACAATCAGCTACAGGGTCAGGCTGCCGGTGTTACTGTAATTGGTTCAGGACAACCCGGCGAGGAGCCGATAGTTCGCATCCGAGGGGTAAATACATTTGGCAACAATACTCCATTGTATGTAATTGATGGGGTGCCCACGCAAAACATTTCCGACATCAATCCCAATGATGTAGCCTCCATGCAAATTCTGAAAGATGCCGGTGCCGCATCTATTTATGGTTCAAGGGCCAATAATGGCGTTATCATCATTACTACTAAAAAAGGAAGCGGCAAAGTAAAAGTATCTTATGATGGATACTATGGCACCCAACGGCCTAAGGGAGGAAATGTATGGAATATCCTTAGTCCGCAGGAAACGGCTCAGCTTAAATTCAATGCCTTGACCAATTCAGGATCAGTTATCAATGATCCTTTGTATGGTACCGGCCCTACACCGGTGCTTCCTGATTATATTTATCCAACCGGCGCTCATGAAGGCGATCCTTCGGTAGATCCTTCAAAGTATTATGTCAATCCCGACTATACCGATCCTAATGATTTTGCAACCTTTTACAGGATCAATAAAGCAAATAAAGCAGGAACCGACTGGTATCATGAGGTGAATAAACCAGCGCCGATACAGAATCATAATATCTCTGTAAGCGGGGGCGGCGATCTTGGAAGATATTTCTTTTCATTGGATTATTTCAACCAGCAGGGTAGTGTAATTTATACGTATTTAAAGAGATATACTATACGCGCAAACACGCAGTTCAATATTTCCAAAAGCATAAGGGTGGGTGAGAATTTGGCATATTCCATTACAGACAATCCTACCATAGGAGCCCTGGCCGAAGGAAGCACGATCGGATATGCTTTTCGTGAACAACCTATTATCCCGGTGCGCGACATCATGGGTAATTTTGCAGGTACCTACGGAGGCCAGTTAGGAAATGCCAATAATCCGGTGGCTACTGCATATCGCACGAGGAACAACCAGGGATTGAGCAATCGCCTTTTTGGAAATATCTATGCGGATGTAGACATTATAAAGGGGCTAACATTGCACACCAGTTTCGGTGGTGAAAGCTATGCGGGATACTATCATTCCTTCAATTATCCATCTTATGAAAACGCTGAAAACACCTCTACAAACAGTTATTATGAAAGTTCCTATTATGGATACAACTGGACGTGGACAAACACCCTGACCTATCACAGGAAATTTGGTGAAGATCACGATTTTCAAATCCTTGTCGGAACAGAGGCTTATGATAATAGAGGCAGGAACCTGAGCGGTACTACCTACAGTTATTTTTCCTTTGATCCCAATTATGTCAATCTTTCCACAGGTTCCGGAACTGTACAAAACAGCAGCAGCCAGTATTCTGATGGACTATGGTCGCAATTCGGGCAGATCAATTACAGTTATAAAGAGAGATATATATTGAGCGCTATCCTGCGCAGGGACGGATCATCCAAATTCCTGACTTACCAGTACGGATGGTTCCCGTCGGTAAGCGCTGCATGGCGCGTATCTTCTGAAGATTTCATGAAATCGGTTACCTGGATCAATGATTTAAAAATCCGCGCCGGCTGGGGTGTAATGGGTAATCAATTGAACGTAAACGCAGGCAATGCCTTCGATACCTACAACGCTGATAAGAATGCTTCCTATTACGATATTGCCGGATCGAATAACTCTATTCAACAGGGCTTCCGTGTTGGGCAGGTTGGTAATCCCGATGCCAAATGGGAAAAGGATATTAATTCCAACATCGGTATAGATGCAACTTTTCTGAACGGTAAACTGGAATTGATTGCAGATTACTATCAGAAAGATATAAAAGACTTGTTGTACAACCCGTCTCTTCCGGGCACCCAAGGCCAGGGTACTCCGCCTTATGTGAATGTATCAAAAATGAAGAACCATGGGCTTGATATCAGCCTTGGCGGTCATTTTAATGTAGCCAAGGATCTCAAGCTGGATGCCAATGTTTCAATTACTACCTATAATAATAAGGTCGTAAAAATCACCGACGGATCTGATTATTTTCTTATCGGAGATGGCAGGCGTTTTGGCGAAAGCATCAACCGCAATCAGGTTGGTCAGCCCGTCGGCGCTTTTTATGGATATAAAATAGCGGGTTTCTTTAAAGATAGCGCAGAAATCCTGGATTTGAATTCAAAAGCTCCTTCCGGTACTTTTGAAGCAGATGCAAAAGCAGGCCGGTTCCGCTACGCCGATCTTAACGGCGATGGTCAGATTACGCCTGATGATAGAACCTTTCTGGGTAATCCAAACCCTAAATTCAGCTATGGAATTAATTTAGGGCTTACTTATAAAGCTTTTGATTTTAGCGTTTTCCTGTATGGAGTTCATGGTAATCAGATCTGGAATCAGGTTAAATGGTGGCTTGATTTCTATCCTTCTTTTGCCGGTGGTAAAAGTAAAACAGCCCTGTACGATTCCTGGACGCCTTCTCATCAAAATGCTAAAGTGGTCATTCAGGAAAATGCAGGATTCTTCAGTTCTAATGGAACCGCAAATTCATATTATGTAGAAAGTGGAGCTTACTTACGAGCAAAAAATATGCAGATCGGGTACACTCTACCGCATAGCCCATTGAAAAGAATAGGGGTCGACAACCTGAGGGTATATGTTCAGGCCGCAAACGTGTTTACGATAACCAAGTATTCAGGCACTGATCCTGAAATAACAGGATCCAAAACTTCTGCGGACTTTGGCATAGACGAAGGGCCATATCCCAGCACGCGCGAATTCTTAATAGGTGTTAACCTCAAATTCTAATCCATCATTCACTAAAAGAAAATAATATGAAATCGATACGTTATATAATTGGATTCATTTGCCTTGCAGGAATATTGTTATATTCCTGCAGTAAAAAATTTCTTGACCGGCCCGCTCTTGGGGCATTGAGCAACGACGTGCTTGCTACCCCTGGCGGAGTAAACGGGCTACTGATAGGAGCTTACGCAGCCCTCGACGGGCAGGATATGGGAAGCAGCACGCCCTGGTCGGCTTCTCCCGACAAC
>CAYYZJ010000416.1:0-5801 GCA_964475615.1 uncultured Flavitalea sp.
GGAGCTGGATTCCACCGCATCGAGATGGGCAATGAACTCATTGGCCACTTTGAAGCAGATGGCCTGCAGGATCTCCGATTTGGACTGGATATGATTATACAGGCTGGCTGCTTCAACGCCTACCTGTTCGGCCAGGTCGCGCATGGAAGCGGCGCCAAACCCCTTTTCACGGAAAAGCTTGGAGGCTTTTTCAATGATCACCTCTTTTTTGGTGCTGTTTCTTTTGCCCTGTATTTTAGCCATGGCGGCAAAGATAACTAACGGTCGTTAGTTAATATAATAATTTTTGGCCTTTCCGCCGTCCTAACGGTCTTTTTCCTCCACTGGTTTCCGGCCATTGAAAAAATCCTGTAGGTTTGCACGGTTTTTAAAATAAAATCATCATCATGTCATTAATCGCGGTAGGCTCCATGGCCTATGATGCTATTGAAACACCTTTCGGAAAAACAGATAAGATCGTAGGCGGGGCAGCCACTTATATCGCATATGCAGCTACGCATTTCGTACAGCCGGTCAACCAGGTATCGATAGTGGGATATGATTTTTCAAAACAGGAGCTCGATGAATTGAAAAAGCGGGGCGTGAACCTGGAAGGCGTGGAGATAGTGCCCGACAAGAAATCTTTTTTCTGGAGCGGAAGATATCATCTGGACATGAACAGCCGCGACACACTGATCACCGATCTGAATGTGCTGGCCGATTTCAAGCCCATTATTCCCGACAGCTACCAGGGCAGTGAATTCCTGATGCTGGGCAACCTCTCGCCCAGAGTGCAGATCGATGTGATCGGGCAACTGAAAAACCGCCCCAGGCTCATTGCCATGGATACGATGAATTTCTGGATGGAATCCGCGCTCGATGACCTGACAAAAGTGTTGTCCATGGTCGACGTACTGATGATCAATGACAGCGAGGCGCGCCAGTTGAGCGGCGATTATTCACTGGTAAAAGCAGCAAGGAAGATCCTGCAGATGGGCCCGCGCTATCTCGTCATCAAAAAGGGCGAACACGGGGCATTGCTCTTTCATGGCAATCAGGTTTTCTTTGCCCCGGCACTTCCGCTGGAAGAAGTGTTCGATCCTACCGGAGCAGGCGATACCTTTGCCGGCGGCTTTCTCGGTTATATTGCCCAGACCAAAGACATCTCCTTTGAAAATATGAAAGCAGCTATTATCGTAGGTTCGGCCATGGCATCTTTCTGCGTGGAAAAATTCGGTACAGAAAGGCTGAAAGAGATCACGAAGGCCGATATCGACGACAGGCTTAGCCAGTTTGTGGAACTGGTCAATTTTGAGATCGCACTGAGGTAGCGAGCGATGAGTAATTTTGTATTCTCATTCACCACCCGCTACTTATCATAAATACACACACATGAAAAAAGCCATTCTTTTTTTAGCCGCTCCGGCGCTGGTCTTTCTATTGACCGGCTGCGGAGGCAATAATACAGGCACGCAGTCCGGCGCTGCCGCCGCACAAAAATTTCTTGACCAGGCCAATATGGATTCCGCCGTAAAACCGGGCGATAATTTTTTTCTGTTTGCCAATGGTAACTGGATCAAAAGCGCAACCATCCCGGCAACCGAATCGGGTGTCGGCGCCTTTTTGGATTTGCGGAACAAGACCAGGGAGAATTTGAGAACGCTTCTCGACAGCGTATCTGCAGTCAGCAGCAATGCAACAAAAGGAACCATCGAACAACAGGTGGGCGATTTTTATGCTTCGGGAATGGATTCCCTCAGCATCGAAAAAGCAGGCTATGATCCGGTGAAGCCCGACCTTAAAAAGATAGATTCCATCAAAGATGCTCATGGCATCATGGACTTTATTGCTGCCCAGCAGGCAGCAGGGAACGGCTGGCTGATCTATCAGCAGTTCGGCCCCGATGAAAAGAACAGCTCCACGAATATTGCCATCTATTACCAGAGCGGGCTGGGGCTGCCCGACAGGGACTATTATTTCAAGAACGATCCTGCCACCCAGGCCGTGGTGGAAGCCTACCAAACCTATATCCGGAAACTCTTCGTGCTTACAGGCGATGATTCTGCCACTGCTGCCAGGAAAATGAAAGCTGTTTACAATTTCGAAAAGCAGCTTGCATCGAGCCATAAGACCAATATACAATTGAGGGATCCGCAGAGCAATTATCATAAAATGGCTGTTGCCGCCCTGAATAAACAAATGCCTTTGTTTGCCTGGACTTCCACCTTGCATGCCATGGGCGTACAGGCCGATTCGGTGAATGTAGGCCAGCCTGCTTTCTATGCCAAAGTAAATGAAATGCTGAAATCCGCTCCCATCGATACGTGGAAATCCTATCTGCGCTTTCATATACTCGACAATGCAGCGCCCGCACTGAGCACTGCATTTGTAGACGCCAACTTTGAATACAATGGCAAAGCGCTCAGCGGCCAGCAGCGCCTGAAGCCTCGCTGGGAAAGAATGGTCATATTAACGGACGGCAATCTCGGCGAAGCATTGGGCCAGCTTTATGTAAAGAAATATTTTTCGCAGGATGCCAAAGATCGCATGCTGGCCCTGGTGAACAACCTGCAAACGGCTTTCGGAAAAAGGATCGATCAGCTCGACTGGATGAGCGACAGCACCAAGCTGAAGGCCAAAGATAAATTGCATACCTTCCTTAAAAAGATCGGATATCCCGACAAATGGAGAGATTATAGTAAGGTGACCATCGACAGGAATAAATTTTATGAAAACCTAGTATCCTGCTCAAAAAATGAATACCAGTATCAATTGAGCAAGCTGGGCAAACCTGTAGACAGAACAGAATGGGGAATGACGCCGCCCACCATCAATGCTTATTATAATCCCACTTTCAACGAGATCGTATTTCCCGCCGGCATCTTACAGTTCCCTTTCTTCGATGCCAATGCCGACGATGCAGTCAATTATGGAGGCATCGGCATGGTGATCGGCCATGAAATGACGCATGGTTTTGACGACCAGGGATCGCAGTACGATAAGGATGGCAATCTCAGGAACTGGTGGACACCTGTCGACAGCATCAAGTTCCACGCAAAGACCCAGCAGGTGATTAACCTGTACAACAGCTTTACCGTGCTGGACACCATGCACCTCAAAGGCGCGTTGACGAATGGCGAGAATATTGCCGATATGGGCGGACTGGCCATTGCCTATGATGCATTTAAACTGACAAAAGAAGGACAGGATACAACCCGGATTGACGGATTTACTCCCGACCAGCGGTTCTTTTTATCGGTTGCCCAGATATGGAGATCGAAATTCAAAGATGAATACATGAGAAGGCTGGTCAATACCAATCCGCATTCACCGCCCATGTACCGGGTGAATGGCCCATTAATGAATTTCGCTCCTTTTTATGCAGCATTCCATGTGCAGCCTGGAGATAAGATGTATAAGGAGGATAGTGCGAGGATAAAGATATGGTGATCCAATTAATGAAAAGGCCCGGAATTTCCGGGCTTTTCAATTAGATAGAAATTTATACATAAAGCAGTTTTCCCTTTGGCTCGGGAATGGTTCTTCCGATTGATTTTGCTGTTTCAATCCATTCTTCGATAACCTTTTCCACATGCTGCAAAGCTTCTGCATAACTTTTTCCGTCAGCCATGCAACCTGGCAATTCAGGCACTTCGGCAATAAAGGAATCGTCTTCCTTGCTCCAGTAAATGATTATTTCATATTTGCTACTCATTCCCCTTAACTAATTTGTATTTCAGAATAATTTGCCTCACTTGTTTTACCTGATAGGCTTTTGCCGTTCCATGAACTGATTGCAGATTAATAATTTCTTCTATTCCTTCTTTAAAATAGATATGATGACTGCCTTTGATCCGCTCTTTAAATTCCAATGTCAGCAATAGTTTCCTGAGATCCTCGAAGTCAATATTTTTATCGGGATGTGATAAAAGGACTTTTTGAATCAGTTTTTCAAATTTATTCGTTTTTTTCCGATTGATGCATATCAAAACCTTCGCGCCAGCACCACTGCATGCTTCCACTTCTTCGTCTTGCCCTGAAGGTTGAATATCTCCATCATCACCACATACACGCCGGAGGGCAGTTTTTGCTTTCGTTCATTCAATCCATCCCATCGGAAATCGGCGGATGACCCCAGTGTGATATTTTGTGCGAGATGGCAGACGATCCGCCCTGAAGCATCGAAGATGCTGATATTGGCTACATATCCAGGCTCTGCAGCACGATAATGAATAAAGCAGTAATCATTGTATCCGTCATTATCGGGAGAGAACAGTTCGGGCTCCAGACTGAATGCTGCATTTGCTTGCTCATCGGATCTGAATTGTGAGTTTTTATCTGTCGGAGTGCCGAACTGCACCGTGGAAGCAGCAGAGCTCCAGTTATCCGGATCCCGGGTTGGTTTATTGTAATCGATCCGCTCCAGGGCAATGCCTTCTTCATTATCGATCAGCGCAAAATGCCATTTGTGATCATAATGCAGTTCATCGATGACCCTGCCTTCCTGGTTCAGCAAAACAATATCGCCCTCATCATCAGGCAATGAAGGAAGCTGGGAAAGCCCGATCATTTTATCCGGATGATTTACCGGATAATGCTGCTGCACCCAAAGACTGTTTTCAGTGATCACGTAGTACTCGCCTGGAAAGAATAGATGAGGAACCAATGCAATCGGCTGAATGGAACTCAGGTTGCCATTGATATCCCTGCCGGAAATATACAATTGCTTCAGGTCAGTGATCTTATTGCTGCGGTTATAAAATTCAACATAATCTGATCCGCCGGCAGGCGGATTGAAAAGAATTTCATTGATCACTATATCGCCGGTGTCTGCCTGCACGGGCAAACCTGCTTTTGCCGAGTTCAGTGCTCCAATGGCATTGCCTGCACAATCCTCAACATTGCTCACGGTGAGCTGATAAAGCCTGGATGCATTCAATGCAGCGGGCAAAACGAGGCGCACTTCACTGAACAATGGCGGCAAGGGCGTTGCACTAACGGGAATGCCTATACTATTATCCATGAAATAGGCCGATGGCTGGGCAGCACTACTGCTGTCGAGCGGCTCATCAAATACAGCGATCACCGTTATGCTGTCGGCAGTGTAGATTCTGAGCAGGGCAGGGGATTGCTGATCGGGATTGTCGCCGTTAACCGAATTCCGGGTTCCCGGAGTTCCTCCCCTGCTGTCTGTACTGGCTTCCCAGTTGGTATATCCTGAGCAGGGATTTCTGGTATCGATCATTTCCAGCGACCATCCTCCTTCGCTCTTTACCGTATTCTGGTACCAGCTTTTATCGTATGCCAGTGCATGAACGGTCATTCCTTCAGGCGACAGCAGATAGACCGTATCACCGTCATTACCCAATGCAGGAAAACCTGAAATGCCGATGGTTGATCCAAATACAGCATACACCGCTTCGGCCTGGGAAGAGCAGATCACCACAAGGCTGTCGGGCGCCAGCATGAAATCGGTTCTGATCATGCCGGCGCTATTGCCTTTGACAATCTTCCAGCCACGCAGGTTGATGGATGAAGAAGATCGGTTCTTCAATTCCAGGAATTCTGCATTGGGAAGTCCGACAGCAGGGTTTGGATCGGGGAGGAGCTCATCTATCACAATATCAAAACGGCTCACCGGTTGTGCATTCGACGAAAGGATGAAGCCGGTGAGGCAGATCAGTAATATCGATGAAGAATATTTCATGGCTATGCCGGATAGCAAAAATCCATCGTAGCGCAGACAAATCCTTGCTGAAATCACCCTTTTATTCTCCTGATTTAACCCGGACTATCGCTGTTTATTTATCGAACAAAAATTT
>CAYYZJ010000417.1:0-2648 GCA_964475615.1 uncultured Flavitalea sp.
GGCTCCATTATTTATACGGTGCCTGTTGAAGGAGGAACACCCAGGCAGATCACGCCCAAAGGGCCATCTTACCTGCATGGCTGGTCGCCCGACGGATCGAACCTGGTTTTCTGCGGCGAACGGAACGGCGAATTCGATATATATAAAATACCCTCGGCAGGAGGCAGCGAGCAGCGGCTTACCGACAGTAAGGGACTGGATGACGGCCCGGAATATACGCCCGACGGACAATACATTTATTTCAACTCCGTGCGTTCCGGCCTGATGCAGATCTGGAGAATGAAGCCCGACGGCAGCGGGCAGGAACAGATCACCAATGATGATTTCAACAACTGGTTCGCGCATATCTCACCCGATGGCAAATGGTTTGTTTACCTGAGCTTTCTCAAGGAAGAAACGCCTCCAAACATCCATCCGCCATATAAACATGTATATCTGCGGCTCCTGCCCATCGACGGAAAAGGGGAACCGAAAGTGCTGGCTTATTTTTATGGAGGACAGGGATCGGTCAACACTCCTTCCTGGTCGCCGGATGGGAAGCGGATTGCTTTTGTCAGCAATACTGTGGAATAAGCAGGAGTGTCTGAGTTTACTTTACAGTGCAGCGGTAGGCTTCCAGAAAACTTTGATTTTACTCGTGCTCACTTTTTTTCTCGCTTTAGCAAGATCATAATTATCCTGGACCCGGAGCCAGAATTCGGCATTTGTATTCTTAAAGGCCGCAGCCAGCTTTATGGCCATTTCAGGAGTAATGCCCTGTTTGCCGTTAATGATAGCCGACAAAGTTTTACGGGTAACCCCAAGGCCGGATGCCACTTCTTCAATAGTGAGGCTTTTGCCGGTTTCTTCCCTAAGCGCTTCAATGGTTTCGCGGATCAATTCGCCCGGATGTGCCGGATTATACATGGCCATATTTTTTCTTTTTAGTGATAATCAATATAATCAACATCATACACATTTTCGCCTTCAAACCGGAATATGATGCGGAAATTCTTGTCGACTTTAACAGACCAGAACCCCTTCAGATCGCCACTCAACGGATGAAGCTGATAGCCCGGAACCTGCATCATTTCAGGAGCACTTGCCGCTTCAAGCCGGGTCAGGATCAGACGGATCTTTGCAACATGCTTAGGCTGCAATTTTGAAGCATCTCCTTTTTCATAATACAGCTTTAGTCCCTTATGCCGGAATCCTGCTATCATTTGCAAATGTAACATGAAACGTTGCATGTTCCAAACGGGGAAACACCCGTTCAGGTACCGTTTTTTCACCTGCATACATAATGCAGCAAACCCTGCCTTTTATTTGTTTAAAGGAAAGATGCGCTAACTTGCCTTTCAATCAAATCGGACTATATGAACTATCAGGCCATACTGGAGCAGGTACAACAATACCTGCTGCATTTTTTTAATGTCCACCACGATGCCCGGCTGGTCTATCATAACCGGGCGCATACCGAAAGCGTGGTCAAAGCGGCCACACGAATCGCCAACCATTACCAGCTCAACGATCGCGATTTTTTCATCGTCGTCACTGCCGCCTGGTTCCATGATACCGGTTATTATGAAGACCCTTCCGATCATGAAGAAAAAGGAGCATTGCTGGCCGAAGGTTTTTTGAAAAATGCAGGAGTGGATGAGCTTACCATCAGTGAAATCAAACATGCGATACTGGCCACCAGGCTGCCGCAGCATGCTTCCGGCCTGCTCGAAGAGATCGTATGCGATGCAGACCTTTTTCATTTAGGGACCGATGAGTTCAGCGAGCGCAATAAACTGCTCCGCAAGGAATACGAGGCTTTTCATAATAAAAAGATCAATAAAGACGACTGGCGCAAAAAGACCATCGAACTGCTGGAAAGCCATCATTATTATACCGACTATTGCCGGATCATGCTGGATGAAAAAAAACAGCAGAACCTCGAAAAGCTGAAAAAGAAAGAAGGTATCGACGACGAACATCCCGACGAAGAAAAAGCGCAGGCCGGCCCCCCGGCCGGGAAAGCCAAAAAAGAAAGCAAGCCCGACCGGGGCATCGAGACCGTATTCAAGATCACTTCCAACAACCACCAGCGCCTCAGCAATATGGCCGACAGCAAGGCGCATATCATGATCTCCGTAAATTCGATCATCATCTCCGTGCTGCTGAGCTTACTGCTCCGCAAGATCGACGAGCACCAGAACCTGGCCATCCCTGCCGTGCTCCTGCTGATCGTCAACCTCGTCACGATCATTTTTTCCATACTGGCTACCAGGCCCAATATTCCGAAAGGCATTTTCACGCAGCAGGACATCGACGAAAAAAAAGTGAACCTGCTGTTCTTCGGCAATTTCTATAAAATGAGCCTGGATCAATATGCATCGGGCATGTGGAAGATGATGAATGATTCTGAATTCCTCTACGGAAGCCTCATCAAGGACGTTTATTTCCAGGGCATCGTGCTGGGCCGGAAATACCGCATGCTCCGGGCTTCTTACGATGTATTCATGTTCGGCATCATCCTTTCCGTACTCGCATTCCTGATAGCGGTATTTGCTTTCCCAACCAGTTGATCAATCCATCGCATGGCTGCATTTTCTTTTTTCGACAGAGACCTGAGCTGGCTTTCCTTCAACGAACGCGTACTGATGGAAGCCATGAAGGAAACG
>CAYYZJ010000418.1:0-2880 GCA_964475615.1 uncultured Flavitalea sp.
TGCTATGTCGAATGCATTCTGCAGCGGCTGGGCATTCTTGTCGCGATCGGACAATGGCTTCAGTCCCCATCTTTGTTCGATAAAGGAAAGGATGCTCAGGGTTTCATACTGGGTATGATCTACATATCCATGCTTAACAAACGGAGAGATGATCAGCGCCGGAACGCGTGTGCCAGGACCCCATTTGTCGATCACCGGAGGTGCAACATGATCCCAGAAACCACCGTTTTCATCATACGTTACAACGATCACCACATCTTTTCCATTGGGCCCATTGAGCACATCGTTGATCAGCTCCACGGTATGGTTTTCACCTTGTAACAGGGTGGCATAACCGGGATGCTCATTATCGGGGCCGAGCGGTTTTACGAAAGACACGCTGGGCAATGTTCCTTTCTGCGCTGCTGCAATGAATTCGGTTTCATCTTTCAGGTGCTCGGCCTTGGCCTGGGTTCCGTCGGCATAATTGGCAAAATAGGCGAACGGCTGATGATGGAACTGGAAAAGCGGATTGGGCTTGCCGGCCAGCGCACTGTCCCACCCGCCGGAATACCAGGCCCAGCTTATTTTCTTTTCGCTCAGCCTGTCGCCGATCGTCGGGAGCGTTTGATTGGGAACCAGCGTGGCCGGACTGGCCGAAGCAGGATGAGGATTGTTCACGGTATAGCTGGTATTGACCACGTATCCATCGGGCGTTACCTGTCCGTCCTTAATCAGATTGCCCGATGCATCCAATTGTGCCACGATGCTGGAAGGCGCATTGGGAAATACGGGGCTTGCGGCAGCGATCAGCCACTGATGGTTCAGGAACGATCCTCCGAAAGCGCTGTGATAAAAATTATCGCAAAGCACATAGTTCTTGGCAAAGCTCAGCAGGGGCAGGTTCCTGGTTGCATAATATCCTTGCGACAAGCCTGCCGAATTGCTGTTATATAAAGCGAATTTATCCATTTTGCCGCCGTCGATCTGAAGCTGCTCCTGATAATAACGGTGAAGCACATCCGGAGTGAGCTGATCGTTGGGAACATACTGGTCTATATTAAAATAGGTATTGGGAAGATTCAGCGGGAAAGCATTCGACCCGATAACCGGGGGCAGGTACGTATAGGGTTTGCCTGATGAATCCACTTGGGTGATCTCTGCAGGTGTTGCATGCGATAATCCATTGGCTCCGGCAAACTGTCCGTAGAGATTATCGAAGCTATGGTTTTCCAGATAGATGACCACTACATGCTTGATCTTGTCGATTTGGGGCGGGAGGGTCGGCGGAAGATTTTTCTTACATGCCCCGAAGGGAAGGACCAATAAAATAAGACCGAGCAATTGGGCCGTGGCTGTTTTAAGGGAGAAGGGATTCCCTTTAGTTGAATAGATTTGTTTCATGATGGTTTGCTTTCTAACAAAGTAATATTACTGCCATTAACAAAATGTTATTATCAGGTGAAGATTCTATTATCTTTATCGGTCAATTCAAAGCATAATGAAGATATTGGTGATCGAAGATGAACGAGCGCTGTCAGACAGCATCTGCGAATACCTGGGAAAGGAGCATTTTATTTGCGAAGCCGTTTTCGATTTTCATACTGCCCTGGAAAAAATAGAACTGTACGATTATGCCTGCATCATACTGGACATTACATTGCCTGGCGGCAGCGGCCTCGGCTTGTTGAAGGAGATAAAAGCCAATGGCAAGGAAGATGGGGTATTGATCATATCGGCCAAAAATTCGCTCGACGATAAGGTTACCGGATTGAAATCAGGAGCCGACGATTATCTTGCCAAACCCTTTCACCTGGCCGAGCTCGGTGCAAGGGTAAATGCCATCATCAGGCGAAAGTCTTTTTACGGAAGCAATATCATTCAGTTCGACAATGTATCGATCAACCTGCACGACAGGAGCGTTAAGGCCAACAACCAGCCCGTGGAGCTGACGCGAAAGGAATACGATCTGCTGCTTTATTTCATCAGCAATAAGAACAGGGTGATCAGCAAAAATGCCATAGCCGCACATTTATGGGGCGATGA
Organism: uncultured Flavitalea sp.; assembly: GCA_964475615.1. Taxonomy (GTDB): domain Bacteria; phylum Bacteroidota; class Bacteroidia; order Chitinophagales; family Chitinophagaceae; genus Puia. The sequence continues at coordinate 2,026 of CAYYZJ010000418.1, forward strand.
TATGGATGTGGCCGACAATTACGATTTCATTTACACGCATATCAAAAACCTGCGCAAAAAACTGGCGCAGGCCGGTTGCCCCGATTATATCAAAGCCATATACGGCATGGGATATAAGTTTGGCATACCTTAGCATGCATGAGGCTGTTCAGCAAATACAACCGGGTGAACCTGATTGCCACCATTCTGATTTTTCTGCTGGCAGGCGTCTCATTTTATTTCCTGCTGCGCTATGTGCTGATCAGCCAGGTGAATGAAAGCCTGCAGATCGAAGAGCAGGAGATCCATGCATTTGTCGGCAAACACTCGGCCCTTCCGGAAGTGCAATTGGTGAAAGACCAGCAGATCAGCTTTAAACCGGTATCGGGGCCTGCGCCGGAAAGGCATTTCGTCACGTATCATGAATATGATGCAACGGAAAAAGAAGATAAATCATTCCGTAAGCTCGTTTTTCCCATCACGGTAAATAATACATTATATGCTGTTACGGTCAGCACGTCGCTGGAAGGTACGGAACAGATGACCAGGTCGATCATTCTCATCACGGCAATTACCATTCTGCTGGTGCTGCTGGCAAGCTGGCTGATTAACAGGATACTGCTGCGCAGCCTGTGGGAGCCGTTTTACAATACGCTGCGGGTGATGAACGGTTTTTCGATATCGCAGCAAAAGCCCGTTGAGCTTGCTTTTTCATCCATCGATGAGTTCGAGCGCATGAATGAAACCCTTCGCCAGGTAACGGCCAAGGCGCAGCAGGATTACGTGCTGCTGAAAGAGTTCACCGAAAATGCTTCACACGAAATGCAGACGCCGCTGGCCGTGATCCGCTCCAAGCTCGACCTGCTGGTGCTGGAC
>CAYYZJ010000419.1:0-1559 GCA_964475615.1 uncultured Flavitalea sp.
GTCATGGAAGGGAATACGCTGTTCACTCCATAAGCATGCGTTCCTTCTTTCATCAGTTGACGCAGGTGCGGCGTATGCCAGGAAGAATCGAGATAGAAATCGGGCCTGAACCCGTCGATGGTGATCAGCACCACGTGCTCCGCTTTCTGGGAAAAGGCTGCAGCCTGCAGCAACAGCGCGACAATGAGAATGGCCAGTTTTCGCATGTTCATAAGAGTTATTATTTTTTGACTTGTACCTGCGCCATGACCGGAAAATGATCCGAAGGAGTATGGAGCGCATACCCTGCAGAAGGCGCATCGGCTGAAACACTATCGTTCCTGACCAGGTAGGCATCCGTGATGATGCCGTAGCGGATCACCGAAAATTTCCGGCTCACAAAAATATGATCGATCCGGCTATCTGTTTTACGGTCTGTCCTGAAATTATTGAATGTGCCGTTCAATGCATATCTGAAAGGCGACAGCTCGTATGAATCCTTCAATATGCCCGAGCTGTCGATCAGCGCATAGCTTGGACTGGTCTGGTCTACATTGAAATCGCCGGTGAGTATGACCGCCGTTCCTGCGGGAAGCTGTCTGATCCTGGCCAGCACCAGCTTCGCGCTTTCCTCGCGCGCTTTCACGCCCACATGATCCATGTGCAGGTTGAACATATAGAATATAAAGCCGCTGGCTTTTTCCTTGAACTTACCCCAGGTGCAGATCCGCGGCAGCACGGCATCCCATCCCTTATTGGGCCGGTCAGTGATTTCCGAAAGCCAGAAATCGCCTTTGTCGAGCAGCCGGAATTTGTTCGTCTTGTAAAAAATAGCCGAATGTTCGCCTGCCTGCCTGCCGTCGTCGCGGCCAATGCCGATATAAGCATAGCCCGGAAGGCTGTCGCGCAGTCCTTCCAGTTGCTCATATAATCCTTCCTGCGTGCCGAAGATATCGAAATCATGAAAGCGGATGAGCTGCGCAATCACCGGCAGGCGCCGGCCCCAGCCATTGCCGTGCAACGAATCGCCATGATTGGCATAACGAAGATTATAGGTGCCGATATTGAACTGCTGTGCGGCAGCCCGATGCATGCCGGCCATGATCATCATGGCCAGCATGGCCATGCGCAATTTTGGAACAATCATTCTTCTTGTCATTTTCATTCTTCTATTGCCAACCGGGGTTTTGCTTGAGGTTGGGATTAAGCTGAAGATCGTTATATGGAATCGGGTACAAATATCTGTAATCATCCCATTCGCGCTCCACATTGTCGAGCCAGTGCAGCTCGCCATAAGTATCATGCTCCAGCACCTGCGGATTGGGAGAGCCGTTGATGGTAGGAGAAACATTGATATAAGTAACGCCGGTGACCTGCGAAGGCGGCGTATTCTGGTAAAAGCATACATCATACTTTCCGTCGCCATTCAGGTCCATAAGCTGGTTGAGCGCCGGAACATAGAATCCGTTCCAGGATTGCAGCACCAGCTCGCCGTGCTTCCAGCGGGTGAGGTCGGCAAAGCGGAAGCCTTCGAGCGAGAGCTCGATCCCTCTTTCTCTTCTGATCTCCAGGATTGCCGG
>CAYYZJ010000420.1:0-1992 GCA_964475615.1 uncultured Flavitalea sp.
ATATGATAAATTAACGTCGCGCAGTTTCAGGAATGATCTGTCAATTATCCTGAACTGATAAGATGATCCCTGGTTCTGCGTGGGATAATAATAACCCCAGGTATCATCGGATTGGCCGCCGCTTGTTGCACCGATAAAGGTTTTATTTTCCACATAAGTTGTCTTGCCATCTGCATCTACAACAGCATTCACCGAGTTGGGAACAATGAAAGGATGACGATCATTATAGGTAGTGGTTACACTATTGCCGGTAAAGAGCACCATGTCGGCAGTCTGGCTATACATTACTCCCCCGTACCTGAAATCGAAAGAGAAGTTCAATTGAAACTCTTTATATCTGAACGTATTTGTCAGGCCCATCGTGTAATCATACAGGCCGCTTCCATAGTATCCGTTAACCAATCCATATTGATCGAGCGCAGTTTGATTGAGGGCGGGGAAGCCGGTCGTTGCATCCACCACGATTTTTCCATCGGGCGTTCTTTGCGGAACAGGAGCATAAATGGAAGCCACTGTTTTGCCTACCACCGCCCGCAGTTCGGCTGAATACAGGGAAGTGAGCAAAGGATTCTGAATGCTTCCGGTAAGGTTCAGCACCTTGTTCCAGTTTTTGCTGTAAACATAAACAAGATTCCAACTGAAGTCTTTGGTATCGATGGGTCTGAGATTTACAGTCAGCTCAACGCCTCTGTTCCTTACTGTTCCCAGGTTTTCAACCAAGCCGGTATAACCGGTGGATGGTGCGATAGGAACCGTAAATATCTGGCCCTTGGTTTTCTTATCGTAGTAAGCAGCATCGATTCCGATCCTGTCTTTGAGCAACCTGATTTCGGCACCGAACTCGAACTCGTCGGTAAAAATGGGTTTCAGTGTTTCACTGCCTATGGTATTGCTCACGCCGAAACCGGATACTCCATTAAAGGGAAATGTCAGTGAGCCGAAGCCGAGATTCACATCGCCGGCACCCAGGCGGCGGTATACGAGATACGGTTCGGGATCTGCTCCGGTTCTTCCATAAGCCGCCCTGAATTTCAGGTAAGAGAGCACATCGCGATTGTCAAAATTCTCCGAAGCCACCCAGGATAGATTGGCGCCCGGATAAAAAATGGAGTAATTATCGAGCGGAAGCGTGGATGACCAGTCGTTCCTGATATTTCCGGTAATATAGAGTTGATTCTTATAACCCAGGGTAGCCTGCGCATAGAGGCCCATTCTTTTTCTGTGCAAACTGTTATCCAATGTGGTTGGAGGAAGGCTGGTGTTGGAGAGATTGAAAAATCCCGGAACAGTTAAATTGGTGATCGCTGTGGTTACGGTTTTCTGATCCAACTGATAATAGTTGGCGCCGGCCAATGCCTCCAGGTTGATATCATTGCTCAGGTCTTTATTGAACTTCACGATGAAATCGCCATTGATGAGGCCGAAATAATCGGAGCCTTGCTGTACCAATCCTACATCTGCATTCTTAACGGCAGATTCAGGATTATTACCGGCATTCCAGCTCCCGGGAGAAGGCTTGTTCACCTGCTTCCAGCGGAATGTCCTGGCATTGGTAAAATCGCCGCCCAGCCTGAATTCTGCGCTCAGGTAATTGGTGAATTTGTAGCCGAGGTCAACATTGCCGAAAAACCTGTCCTGGTTTTGCTTGTCGCCATTTTCATACAATCCGTAATATGGATTTTCTGCATAAGGCGTGAAATAATTATCGATGTTGAAAAATTTATTCTTGTAGTCTTTGAAATCCTTGATGGGGATATCGACCGGTATCTGCAGCAGGGACTGGAATACGCCGCCGCCGCTTGCAGTGCCCTGGCCGGTATTGGGAACATTCAACCGGCGGTTGATATAATTAAAAGAAGTATTAAGTGAAAGCTTATTGAAATTGCTGTTGGTTCTTAAAGAAAGCGTATTGCGCGCAAGATAGTCAGACTTGGTTGGAACCACTCCATCGCTGATGAGGTTGCCATAAGAAAAATAAAACCGCGTTGCCTC
>CAYYZJ010000421.1:0-2115 GCA_964475615.1 uncultured Flavitalea sp.
TGTGATTTTCAAAATACCTGCGCACGGAATCAACATCTTTTATATTGTGCATGAATGCCGGCAACTGGTTATGCCAGATCAATGTGTGCGCATTTACTTTCAGGTGGTTCTTCTGCGCATAGGCAACGAGCTTATCGGCAAGATCGAAATGATAGACATCCCATGCCGGATGAATGATCGCCGCCTTCATCACATTTTCAGGGGTAACCGCATTGAATTGCCAGGTGATCAGCGCAGCGGCAGCCGGATCTTTTTCTTCGATCTGCTGCGCATTCAATGCAGCGCCGATCAGGAAATCGTCTTTAAATGTTTCCTTCAGTGAAGGCGCTTGCAGCAAACCGGTGAAAGCATAAAGCATGATCGAAAACGTTTTTTTCATACAGCAGTCGTTTTTCAGATTAAATGACCGGTAAGGCCGGATTATACAAATCTAGCAAATTTTATGTAATCGGTTACAATGATACAAATAGAGTATCATAGCCTTTATTTGAAGAACAATAAGCATATTTTAATGAAATCGTTTCCATTGTGACATGTCTGATTCAAACCATTCTGGTCGATTCAACTGTCCCGCTCGTCTACACTATGCTGCCATGCCCTGTTGCCCTTTATATTTTTATCTCCATTAAAACGGTAATGTATGAAAGCGGCAACAGAAAGAAAGATCATCCGATGGATACATATCCTCTTCAGTATTCCTGTGGTTGGCTATGTGTATGGGCCGGTGTCTACCATTCCTGCAGCCTCGATGATGGTGAGATGGGTATTGTTTCCCCTGATCGTACTGACAGGCATCTGGCTCTGGAAGGGGCATCTTGTAAAAAAATGGATAAGGGCTAACTGGTCATCATCAAAATAAAGCATTATGTGCGCTTAACATTCAGGTAATATAAAATTCTTTAATTACCCATCTAATTGTCCCGGTATGAGGCTTAGATGGGTTGTTTTTATACTTATTGTCTCCATTGTTTCATCATGCAACGGCAGTACGGAAACAATTAAAATAAAAGGCTCCGATACGGAGGTAAATCTTGCAGCAAGGCTGGCAGAGGATTTTCACAAGATCGATAAGCGCTACAGCATTTCCATCTCGGGAGGAGGATCGGGACTGGGCATTGCCTCGCTGCTGAACAGGCAGGCCGATATTGCCAACTCTTCCAGGCCGATGAAGAAAGAGGAGATCGATCTGTTCAAAAAAAGAAAGATCGATTTTTATACGCTCGCCTTTGCCGAAGACGCAGTAGCCTTCGTGGTATCGGAAAATTTTCCACTCGATTCCTTAACGACAGATGAATTGGCCAACGTATTGAGCGGCAAATTGCATAACTGGTCATCCCTGACGGGAGTGGATATGCCCATAAATATTTATGGCAGGCAAAGCAATTCGGGCACGCATGAGTTCGTGAAGCAAAAACTGAACATTGAATACTCCCGTGCCGCCAAGGAAATGAACGGCAATGCACAGATCATCGAAGCCATAAGAGCAGACCATTCCGGAATAGGATATGTAGGCGCCGGTTATGTAATGGGAGAAAATGCATCGCCGAAGCTGGGACTAAAAATTTTGAAGATCGCCGGCGCAAAGGATCAAAGGGCCATATCTCCTTTGGACGAGCAGGCCATAGCCGCCAGGCGATATTTTTTTCAAAGGCCCTTATATCAGTTCATCAGAAAAGAATCCGCAAAAAAAGTGCAACCCCTTCTTGCTTTTGAACAAAGCGCAGCAGGGATGGCTATTATAAAATCATTGGGATACTATTCGGTGCCCGAATAATTTTTTTGTATGACCACTACAGCAAGAGAGAAACTGGATCATGTATTCAGGCGCGTGTTCCGCACAACGGGACTGCTGACCATCGGAATCCTCGGCGGTATTTTCCTGATGCTGATTTATAACAGCATTGCTTTTTTCCTTCAGGTCAGGCCGCTTGATTTTATAACCCGAACGCAGTGGTCGCCCGAAAGCGGGGCGTCTGCCCAATATGGCATAGTGCCTTTGCTGATCAGCACCTGCCTGGTAACCGTCGGCGCCATGTGCATTTCCATACCGCTGGGCATCGGCACTGCGGCGTTCATATCCGAATATGCAGGCAGGCGGGCTCAAAATATATTGAA
>CAYYZJ010000422.1:0-10883 GCA_964475615.1 uncultured Flavitalea sp.
TTGGTAATTTCCAGATGGCAAATAAATCGTTAGTCGTCGCATTGCGTCTTCACCAGCCGGATTGCCCACAATAGAAGGAGCTAAAAATTTTTTATGAATGACGATTCCGGCTTGTCCGAATGAAAATACTATATTGGTTAAAGTCAATAAGAACGCGATAATAATTTTTTGCATACTTATCAAATAGTGAGTTTTTTAAGTTAAGAGGTTTACCTGTGATAAAATAGTCAGTGATATCGCATCGTACCTTTCATATTCTGGCAAAACACTCAGACTGCGTCATTCAGTATCATTATGTATCATACCGTATCATTAGTACCATAATCTCCCATCCAAAATCAAAAAACATCAATCTAAAAATTAGTACCCGAATTAGTAACAACAAAACGTCTACTAAAGGTAAAGAAAGGCAACAAAAGGCAAAAAGAATCCGCATAAACAGCAAATCCATCGCGAAACCCATACTACCAGCTAGTCCTCACTTTCCAGTACGAGAGTGTGTACAATAGAGGGCTTCTTAGTTAAAGTTATGAATAGTTGGTCAATAACGTGGATCCGTACAATACGAGTGGATATGACAGCGATATTGTTCAAACTGGAACCGGTTAGACAATCTTCTTTAAAGTTATGACCGTCGCAGTATCTTCGTTGCTTCCAACTCTAATCTTTGCTATTGAAATCACCTTATAGCTCCGAACTTCATTAACAGGATTTCGAACTGTCATTATCAAGATCTGATTACTTCTTGAGGCTTGAATTGAGTAATTGTCGTTTACATTTAATACTTGAGCACTTGCTGGCTCCTTGCAAACTTGATTGACAGATTGAGTGAATTTATTTTTCGAGGAAAAAGTCCAGCTAATATAATCACAGCATTTCTTTGAATAATACGAATAGTTCTCGTTGTTGATTAACTGAATTGTATCCGATTTAAAAAAACTGCTATCTCCATTACAAATAATCCAGGCATTTGTATAAGAATGAGTTTTCTTATCATGCCGGATGCTCGATTTGAATGCTGACAGCAATTGCTTTTTCGTAGGATTAAAATTTTGCCCTGATGAGGAATAAGCAAAGGAAAGAAAAGCAAATATAACAAAAAGGTTACAGGCCATCATTTGCAAAATTAGTTAACCTAATGCAATGACCGTTTTTGATAATGACCGCACACTCTAATTTACATTATTAGCCGTACCAAAACGAATTTACACTCATTGAAAATTAGTCACTTAATATTCGTAAATCCAGGCCGACCTTCTGCTGCCAATATTTCAAAGGGTCAGAAAGTCCTTCCGCTCGGGCTAATTCATTCTTGATAAATGTTTTCGGGAACCGGAATCTTGTTAAGATCAGTTCCAATCTGTTCAGGAAGGATTGCCATGCACCTTGAACCGTCTTTCCTTTGCAGATGATAACCATCAGTGATGGCTCATGCACATACATTACCATCATTTTGCCGGGAAAGCCACTGGACAGCAGGCAGGCATATCAACTGTACAAATGCTGGTTTATATCAAGCAGGGGAATGTACGGCTGCGCCTCCAGTCTGGAAGTATTCAGCAGTCTCTGGACAGAATGGATGATTAACACTGCCGGAAAGTTTCTGTTGATAGTTTTATTTACTTGGCTTAATTTGCCTTTCCCAGTAAAGTAATCCAATAATTATTACAGGACTTGTGAATGCACTATATTGAAAAAAGTTAATCCAACTCGTCAATTCTGTGGCTTTTTAAACCAAGTCCAAACAAAAATCACTTGAAATGCTTTTTTAAAGAACCAGTAACGTGAACTCTACTTGGTCTTTATATAAGGCTGAAATATTATAAATTTCAAAAATCGAGAATAGAAATAAATTGCTAGCAAAGCAATAGTTGTATATATTGTCGTTCGTTTCATTTGGGAATAAACTGAAAAATATAACAGTTTATGAAGAATTTACTGTAAAACTACCGTAGTATATAATTATCAAGTGAGGAAATCAAGTCCTTTGCAGATACGATTTTTACTTCCCCTTTTTCGTCGGATATAACCAGTTTCTCATTTTTGGCGGCACTATTTAATATGAGCTTTTCAATAGCTTTTTTAATACCAGTTATTATCTTATTCCTGATCTCTATATTTTCCTTTTTAATCTCCATTATTTTCGAGATTGGATTATATTCCAAATATCGCTATTATAAATCACTTTTACAATATCATATTCGCCGTCAGCAATCATTCTTATTTGAGCGTTTGAATTATCCACTATCAGCCAGTAATCGCACACAGGAATATACAGCTTAATTAAATTAGCAATCCCACGATAATACCTGCGCTCAATAATATCCTGAGGAATATTGTGTCCACCTTGTCTTATTGCTACTCTTTCTTTAGCCTGTTCGACAGAATTTAGCCAAAAGAAAACCAAAGTAATTTTATATCCTTCTTCTCTTGCAGCCTTTATGAGAGGAACATAACTTTTGGATGATAGAGTGGTCTCAAACCCAAAATCAGCTTTTTCTTCTATTAGCTGATGAATTCTCTGAAGCATAATTCTGCCGGCTTCAAATGCTACACTTTCCGGATTAAAAGGTGAAAGACCTAAAGCTATGCTATCAGCATTGACAAACTCTTTACAATTGAGCATTTCAGGTAACACTGTATAACTCGCAGTTGTTTTTCCGGCGCCATTACATCCTGCGATTATATATAGATTAGGCATTCTTAATTTTTTCAGACCAGTTCTAACAATATTTCAAATAGTAATTTTCCAATGTTTGAATTAGCCTATAATACTTTCTTGATGATGATTTAAAAATATCCTTAAAGAGCATCTCCTCAAAAAACCATGAAAACAATGTAATCATTAACGCAAAACCAACGATCGGCTTAAAAAACACTATTACATTTGACCATGATTTAAACATAGCCGGCAAAGCTATAACGGCAGTTAAAAAACCACCGGCAATTATTGTAAAAAACGTTGAAAACATTTGCATAAATTTATATTGATATCTTGGATAATTGCTTTCATTTGATAATCTTTCAATAAGGAATTTTATTTTATCTCTATCAATATTTGAGCGATGAGAAAGAAAAATTCTCAGCTTTTCCAGTTGAAGCTTTCTTATCACTAAGTTTCTTTCTTCCCATATATTATCTATGCCTAATTGATACCTTATAGAATACATCCTTAAAACAATTAAGGTTTTTCTTTTCCCATACATAAAAGCCAAGTATAAAAATACTGGCATTAGTATCACACAAATAAATTTCAAAAAATAAGAAGATAAAATAAGCGCCCAATAGAATGAGGCGGCTATACATACAAATGGAAGTAATAAGAACATCAACCATCTGCCACGATAACGAAGTTCAATTAATCTTCTCTCCGATAGCTCTTTTCGATCAAATTCTATTAATTCTTGTTTCAACATAAAGGGATATCCGCAAATTTAATTCTTAACACAAGTATTAGAAACCATATCATTGCGTATTAAACGTTATCATTAGTAATCTCCCTTCAAAGTATAAAACCCTCAATCCAAAAATTAGTACCCAGATTAGTAACAATAAAACGTCTACTAAAAGCAAGCAAAAGCAACAAAAAGCAACCAGAACCCGCAGAAACAGCAAATACACCGCACAGAACGTGCATCAAAAACGAGAGCTTCACTTCCCAATACAGAAAGTGAAATCTATGGAACATTACAAGAAGATCGCCAATCACCAGGTAGGCTGCACTGGGCTCGAACCAGTGACCTCTGCTCTGTCAAAGCAGCGCTCTGAACCAACTGAGCTAGCAGCCCGGATTGAAGACTAAAAATAGTGATAATTGTTTGCAAAATGGCAAGCCCATAAAACTACCAGGCGTGCCTCTTAATATGCTGACAATATTTCCGGCTCTGGTCAATATCAAAAACCATATTTCTTTAAGCGTTCTTTCAGGTTTTCCGAAGAGCTCTGAAAGGCTCCTGAAAGAACGCTAAAAGAACCTTTATAAAGAACTCAAATCGGCTTAAAGCAAACTAAATCTGAAAAATCAGACAACCCGGCATTCCCTATTTCAACCCTCTCCTCTCCAGCTCCTTTTTGATCAATCCCAGTTCCCTCCCCGTTTGCCCGCTGACTGAACTGTTTTCCTGGGCGCGGCGCATCAGATAAGGGATCACATCCTTGATCGGCCCGAAAGGCAGGTATTTGCTTACGGCGCATCCTGCCTTGGCGAGATTGAACGTGATATTATCGCTCATGCCATACAACTGGGAAAAATGAACATGCGGATGATCGAGCGGCAAGCCTTTTTGCTGCAACAGGGTTGTGGCCAGCAGGTTACTGTATTCATTATGCGTGGCTACGATCAATGCGATCTTGTCGATATGCCCAATGCAGAATTCAAGAGCGGCATTGTAATCGCGGTCGGTGGATTCCTTGTCGGGTTGTATCGGCGAAGGATACCCTTTTTCGGTTGCCCGTTTCCGTTCCTTTTCCATATATGCGCCGCGAACCAGCTTGGCGCCAAGCACGAAATTGCGCAGATCAGCAGCTTCCAGCGAATCCCTGAGGAATTTGAGCCGGTCGTGACGATAAAGCTGTACTGTATTATATACGATTGTTTTTTCTTTGTTGAATCGTTCCATCATCAGTATGGTCAGCACGTCCACCGGATCCTGTATCCAGGTCTCTTCGGCATCTACCAGCACACCGATATTTTTTTCCGCGGCAACCCGGCATATCCGCAGCATGCGTTCCTGCACGCGCTGCCATTCCGATTTTTCTTCTTCTGTAAGCGATTCCACTGCTTTGGCATAGCGATTCATCAGGCTTCCCGCATTGAGCTCTACCGAGTGATCCAGCTTTTCGAGCAGGCCGAACCGCGCAAAGCCTGTTACCTTGATGCTCATAAAAGGAATATTGGGCTGCGTGGCCGCATAATCGATCACGCGGATGAATTCATCGCAGGCATGATCGAACCCTTCCTCTCCGTTATCTCCCCCTTCCACTCCGTAATCGAGGATTACCTGCACATGATACGTGCCGAGCTTTCTGGCAACAGCAGCCGTTTCCTCCAGCGTTTCACCGCCCACGAACTGGGAAAAAATGGTATTGCGGATAATACCCTTCACCGGCAGACCGGTTCGTATAGCCCAGGGCGTTAGTTTGGTGCCAAGATTTACCAGCCATGAATGGCCCATCGAAGAAAAAAGGAAATGCGCTTTCTTCAGCTCCTGATCCGATTTATATGCAAAAGCATTTTCCGTATTGTCGAAAGAGATCGCTTCCGTTGAAAGATTCATAAACTACTATGGCCGCAAATGTAAGAAGAAAACAATAACCCCGGTGGGGTTTGAACCCCGGCTGGGTTAGCCGAAATTTTCTTATTTTCGGCTTCATGAAAATCAACCATTGCCTGGCATTCGCTCTTCTCATCAGTATTTTTTCCTGCAACAGCAAACCGCGATACGATACCATCATCCGCAATGGAACGATCTGTGACGGAAGCGGATCGCAGCCATTCAAAGGCGATATCGGCATCAATGCAGATACCATTGCCTTTATCGGCGATCTCTCCGATGCCAAAGCCCTTCATGAAACCGATGCAAAGGGAATGGCGGTCAGCCCGGGATTCATCGATATGCAGAGCCAGTCGACCATAACCTTGCTCCAGGATGGCCGTTCAATGAGCGCCATCAGGCAAGGCGTAACGCTGGAAGTATTCGGCGAAGGCTCTTCCGAAGGGCCGCTCACCGACAGCATGAAAAAGACAGAAGAAGCGCAGGAAGGCGATATCAAATACAAAGTGCAATGGACAAGCCTGAAGGATTATCTTCAGTACCTTCAGCAAAAAGGCGTATCTACCAATGTAGCTTCTTTTGCCGGCGCTTCCACCATCCGCGAAAATGTATTAGGCGATGCCAACCGCGCTCCCGATTCCGCAGAGCTTGAAAAAATGAAATCACTGGTGAAGCAGGCCATGGAAGAAGGCGCCATGGGCATAGGCGCCGCGCTGATCTATGCACCCGGCTTTTATGCAAAGACCGATGAGCTGGTGGCGCTCTGCAAAACGGCTGCACCTTACGGCGGTTCTTATATTGCCCATATCCGCAGCGAAGGGAACAGGCTGCTACAGGCGGCGGATGAACTGATCGCCATTTCCAAACAGGCATCCATACCCGCAATTTTCTATCATCTCAAAGCAGCAGGAAGGAATAACTGGAACAAGCTGGATACGCTGATCGCGAAAATCGACAGTGCAAGAAAAGCGGGATTGGATATTTCTGCGTGCATGTACACTTACACGGCAGGAGCAACGGGCTTCGATGCGTCCATGCCGCCTGCAGTGCAGGAAGGCGGTCTCGACAAATGGGTCGAAAGATTGAAAGACCCTGCAATCAGAAAAAAAGTGTTGAAAGAAATGACCACGCCCACCGATACCTGGGAAAACCTGTATCTCGGCGCAGGCGCAGACAATATTATTTGCACCGGCTTCAAGCAGGATTCGCTGAAATGGCTTACCGGCAAGCGGCTCAGCGAGATCGCCAAGCTGGAAGGCAAATCACCCGAAGAGACCATCATCGACCTGGTGATCAGGGATCACTCGCGGGTAGAAGTGATTTATTTCTTAATGAGCGAAGATAATGTAAGAAAGGAGATCGTGCTGCCTTATATGAGCTTCGGCTCCGATGCTGCGAGCATGGCTCCTGAAGGCGTGTTCCTGAAGAGCAGCACGCATCCGCGCGCTTATGGAAATTTTGCCAACCTGCTCGGTAAATATGTGCGTGACGAGCATCTGCTGCCGCTGGAGCAGGCGATCTATAAGCTCAGCGCGCTTCCTGCAAAGCAGCTCAAGCTTAAAAAAAGAGGAACATTGAAAGTGGGCAATTATGCAGATATCGTGGTGTTCGATCCGGCAACGATAAAGTCGAATGCAACTTATGAAAAACCGCAGCAACTGGCCAGCGGTGTACTGGATGTTTTTGTAAACGGCATTCAGGTGTTGAAGGATGGAGAACACACCGGAGCCAAGCCTGGAAGGGCTGTATATGGCCCGGGAATGAAATGAGGTCTGAAGTCAGCGGTCTGAAATATGAATCGGTGTATTTCAGACTTCCGGCTTCCGGCCTCCGACTTCAATTTATTCTCATGAAGATCACTAAAACAGAAATCTACAGGTTCAGCATACCCATGCATCCGTTCACCATTGCAACGGGAACGATGCAGTATGCGCAGAATATTTTCATCCGCGTGCATACCGACGCCGGCTTTTATGGCGTTGGGGAATGCTCGGCCTTTCCGATGATCGTGGGAGAAACACAGTCCACCTGCTTTGAAATGGCCAGGGATTTTGCCTTGTTATGGAAAGGCAAACCCGCATCCCCGATCGAAGAGCGGATGCAGGAGCTGCATGATTATACCGCTTTCAATGCCACGATCAAGAGTGCCTTCGACATGGCTCTCCATGACCTGGCTGCAAAGCAGGCCAGTCAACCGCTTTATGTTTTTTTGGGGGGAAGAAAGAAAACCATCGAAACAGACCTCACCATCGGCATCGACACTGCATCGGATATGGCTCAAACGGCCATTGCATTTAAAAAGAACGGCGTGAGGATGATCAAGATCAAACTGGGGAAGAATGGCAAGGAAGACGTAGAGCGGGTAAAGCGCATACGCGAGGCCGTTGGTAATGAAATCATCCTGCGTATCGATGCCAACCAGGGATGGGATTTCGATACTGCTTTGTATGCCCTGCAGGAAATGGCGCCCTTCAACATTCAATTCTGCGAACAGCCGATGCGGTACTGGAACGATCATCGCCTGCCTGAACTGAGAAAGCAGGTTCCCATTAAGCTGATGGCCGACGAGAGCGTGTTCGATCATCACGATGCAGCAAGACTGATCGAAGCAGGAGCCTGCGATTATGTAAATATCAAATTCGCCAAATCGGGAGGCATACTGGAGGCTCAACAGATCAACCGGATCTGCGAGCAGCATCATATTCCCTGCATGATGGGCGGCATGCTTGAAAGCAGGATCGCACTGACCGCCTTTGCCCATTTTGCCCTCGCCTGTGATAATATTATTTTTCATGATATGGACACCTGCATGCTGGGTCATAAGATCGATCCCGTTAAAGGCGGCGTGCAATACAAAGGTTATTTTCTCGAAGTGCCGGAAACTCCAGGCATCGGCGCCGATGCCGATGAAGCATTCCTCCGCAACCTGGAGAGATGCGAAATCTGAGGTCGGAAGTCGGAGGTCAGAAGTCTGAAGTCGGAAATGAGCATTACTTCATACTTCTGACTTCATACTTCTGACTTCATACCTCCGACCTCTGACCTCAGACTTCATTATCTTTACACAAACTATCACTAATGAATCTCCAATCCAAGACCCCAAGGCAATCGCACGTTGTAATGACGGAACTGGTTCTTCCCAACGATACCAATGTATACGGTAACCTCATGGGCGGCAGGTTGATGTACTGGATGGATATTGCCGCCGCACTGGCAGCAGGCAAACATTGCAATGCGCCGGTAGTGACTGCTTCAGTCGACAATATCTCATTCGAAACCCCCATCAAGCTCGGCAATGTAGTACATATCGAAGCCAAGCTGAGCCGCGCTTTCAATACTTCTATGGAAGTGCATCTGAAAGTATGGGGAGAAGATCATATCCAGCAATACAAATACAAAAGCAATGAAGCCTATTATACTTTCGTAGCCCTCGATGCCGACAGAAAACCCAAGCCCGTTCCCGCCATCACTCCTGAAACAGAAGAAGAAAAAGCCTTGTTCGATGGCGCACTGCGAAGAAGACAACTTCGTTTAATCCTTGGCGGTAAAATGAAACCGCAGGATGCGGAAGAGCTGAGAGCGTTGTTTGTGTGATGCGGGGTACGGGATGCGAGATGCGGGATACGAGATGCGGGATATGAGATATGGGATTTTCAGTCTCGCAGCAAATATGAAGTCGAAAATCTAGTATTGTGCATCTCGTACCTCGCATCTCGTACCTCGCATCCCGTACCCCGCATCCCTTACACCCTCACATGATGCGGCCCCTTCATCATATATGATTTGCTTTGTTCAATAGCATCCATAATTTGCTCGAGGATAACTTCGGCAGGCGCATCATAATCGATTGCCAGCGGTTTCTTAAAAGTAACCGAAAGAAGAACTCCTCTTTTCTTGAACTTTAATCCTTTTTTATTAAAGGCTCTCCAGAACCCGCTGATCACAACAGGAACGACTATGGGTTTGTTTTGTTTTACAATATAGGCGGTTCCTTTTCTGCCCGGGGCAAAAGGCGTGGTAGTGCCTTGCGGAAAAGTGATGACCCAGTTGTTCTCCAATGCCCTGGTTATTTTGCGGGTGTCGGAAGCATCGAGCCCGCGCCTTACTTCCTTCGATCCTTTTGCCCAGGTGCGCTTCACCGTTAGTGCGCCTGCCAGGGTGAACAACCTGCTGATCCAGCTTCCGCGCATGGTTTCTTCCGCAGCCACATAATATACATTGGTGAATGGATTCAATAAATAATATGGAATGCCCAGCCGGTTCTGCTTGCCCCATTTCACGGCACAGAAAATATGCAGGAAAGTGATCACATCGGCAAAATAGGTTTGATGGTTGCTGACGAACAACACATTTCCCCTGGGCAGGCCGCGCAGGTTTTCTGTTCCGGCGATCTTCAATCTATTCACAAGCACCAGTCCCGGATATGAAAAAACGCCTACCACAGCATACACTATCTTACGTACGATCTTTGTATTTTTTAACCGTTCACTGAATGCACTCATGAAACAAAGGTAACAGTTATATATATTGTACATATCCTATCTTTGAGCGCATGGATCTCAATACGGTTATTTTCGATATGGACGGACTGCTTATCGATTCCGAACCTTACTGGCAGGAAGCAGGCATAGAAACACTGGCACAGTTCGATGCCGCATTGACACTGGAACAATATCATTTCAGCACGGGCCTCCGCACCAGAGACTGGGTGGCCTACTGGTTCGATTATTTCAAGATCGACACCCGCTTTGCAAAAGAAGCCGAAGCCGCTATCATCAGCAAAGCAATAGAAAAGATCGGAAAAAAGGGAGAAGCCATGCCTGGTGTGGATTATATTCTTTCTTTTTTCAAATCAAAAAATTTCCGTATCGGACTGGCTACTTCATCGCCGCATGCATTGATTGAGGTGGTAGTTGAAAAGCTCGGCATCAGCCATTATTTTGATGTATATGCTTCTGCAGAGCCGCTGACCTACAGCAAGCCGCATCCGGAAGTATACCTGCATTGCGCCGCCTTGCTCAATGCTTCCTCGCTGAGCTGCCTCTGTTTTGAAGATTCATTCAACGGCATGATCGCGGCCAAGGCTGCCCGCATTAAATGCATCGTAGTGCCCGAACATGACCAGTATGCACAACCGAAATGGGGAGCCGCCGACCTGAAGCTGCATTCGCTGAACGATTTCGGCGATCAGCAACTGATGGTGCTTTCATAAAAAGAAAAAGACCCGTACAGTTGAACACCGTACAGGTCTTTGAAATATAGCGCCGATAACTTATTTCTTGTCTTCAGAGCCTTTCTCTTCCTGTTTCAGCTTTTCCTTGATCTCTGCCAAAGCGCCGAGGTCGCCGAGCGTGGGCTTTTCAACCTTGCTCTGGATATTCTTCACAGCCTTGCGCGTTTTGTCGGCATCAGCCCTTGCTTCTTTTCTTGCCGCTTCTTTTTCTTCGCTGCGGGCCTGTTCCCAGATGCGGGTATGCGACAATACGATGCGTTTTTCATTGCGGTCGAATTCGATCACCATGAACTGCGCTGTTTCGTCGGGGCCTACCTGCTTTCCGTCTTCCTTGTTGAGGTGGCGGTTGGGGGCAAATCCTTCAAGACCATAAGGCA
>CAYYZJ010000423.1:0-1693 GCA_964475615.1 uncultured Flavitalea sp.
ACGATGCCAACGGGGTCATGAACATCAGTGTTAAGGAAACGGGGGGCGATGTACTGCTGGTCAGCCAGTTCACCCTGTATGCTTCTACCAAAAAAGGCAACCGCCCTTCGTATATACGTGCCAGTAAGCCCGAGATCGCCATTCCGCTTTATGAGCGCACGATCGCCCGGCTGCAGGCCGATCTCGGGAAACCTGTCTTTACCGGTGAATTCGGAGCCGATATGAAAGTGCAGTTGATCAATGACGGGCCGGTTACGATTTTGATCGATACGAAGAATAGGGAATAAGGTGGAAGGGGTAGGGTGGAAGGTAAAAGGTAAGAGGTATAAGGTATAAGGTAAAGGGTATAAGGCCTTATGCCTTCTACCTTCCGCCTTAAACCTTTTCTTCGCCACAAACCTTTTATTATGAAAGTTTATATTGTAAATGCATTTACCAAAGAACTATTCGGAGGCAATCCTGCTGCGGTGATCAGCCTTCCGCAATGGCCTGCCGATGATCAGATGCAGCAGATGGCTGCCCAGCACAATTTATCGGAAACCGCATTCATCGTTCCCGAGGGGGCAGACTATTCCATCCGCTGGTTCACTCCTTCAACGGAAGTAAAGCTTTGCGGGCATGCTACCCTGGCCAGCGCTCATGTGTTCTTCAACCATCTCGGGTATCAAAAAGACCGGATATGCTTTCATTCCAAAAGCGGCCCGCTGATCGTAAGCCGGGGCAGTAACGGAACGTTTACGCTCGATTTCCCGGCCAATGAACCCGTTGAAACGCAAAGCCAGCAAGGCATTGAAGAGGGGCTGAAAAAGAAACCGCTGGCCACGTTCCGCTCTTCCTTCGATTATATGGTGCTGCTGGAAAAGCAATCCGATGTAGAAAATCTTTCTCCCGATCTCGGCAAGCTGGCAACAGTGGAAGCGCGTGGAGTGATTGCCACAGCAAAAGGCGATTCGGTCGATTTTGTTTCGCGGTGCTTTTATCCACAGTCAGGCATAAACGAAGATCCGGTTACCGGCTCTGCGCATACCATCATGGTACCGTTCTGGTCGAAAAGGCTGGGCAAAACGAAGCTCTCTGCCATCCAGTTGTCCAAACGCAGGGGCTATCTGGATTGCGAGCTTGCCGGCGACCGTGTGCTGATGAGCGGCCATGCAGTGACCTATATGGAGGGTGAAATTTTTATCTGAACATTGTAAATCGTCAATATGGACATCTCCATCCGGCAGGCGCAGGAGCAGGTTGATCAATGGATCAAGACCACCGGCGTGCGTTATTTCAGCGAGCTCACCAATATGGCCATCCTTACTGAAGAAGTCGGCGAAGTGGCCAGGCTGATGAGCCGGCTTTATGGCGACCAGTCGTTCAAGCCATCCGACAGGGATAAAAACCTTTCCGACGAGCTGGCCGATGTGCTATGGGTGCTCATCTGCATTGCCAATCAAACCGGCGTTGATCTTACGGAGGCACTGGAAAAAAATTTCGCGAAGAAGAATATCCGGGATGCGAACCGGCATAAGGATAATGAGAAGCTGAAATAGACGGCTGGCGCTGTGTCTGTCTTTGCCAACTTGGCTATTTATTGTATGTTTGTATACATGTACACCAGGGAGCAAATATTAAACATACTTAGTCAGAAAAAACCTGAACTGCAGGAGCGTTATCCTATTTCTGAATTAGGAATATTTGGCTCTTA
>CAYYZJ010000424.1:0-5537 GCA_964475615.1 uncultured Flavitalea sp.
GGTGGCGGTCGGAAAAGCCGACCACGCCTACACGTATCCGGTCGTTGGCGCCAATGATATTGCGATAGCTTTGAGCGCTCAGTCCTAAGGCTCCTAAATAAGTGGCTGCGCCCGATAAAGTTGTTTTCCTGATGAAATCCCGGCGTGAAGTTGTCATGATGGAAGCGTTTTTTGGATGATGATTTTATGAGGGATAAATTTAGCAATAAAATCGTTTTGCAATTCCTGACTATCTTTACACACTATGCGTAATGTAATATTAATATTGCCTTTGCTTCTATGCTTTTCAGGAAGCATGATAGCCCAGCAGCCGATACGGATTACTCCTGTAAAGGATCAGCATAAGATCATTATCGAGGCCGATGGCAAGCCGTTCACCGAATTCATTTATCCCGACAGCCTGGAAAAGCCTGTGCTCTATCCCATCTATGCGGCCGACCAGGCTATCGTAACCAGGGGATTTCCCATTGCCCCGCGACCCAATGATCCAACCGATCATCCGCATCATATCGGACTTTGGATGAACTATGAAAGCGTGAACGGGCTCGATTTCTGGAATAATTCCTATGCCATTCCGGCCGATAAAAAAAGCAGCTATGGATGGATCAAAACGGACAGCATTCTGCAGATAAAGAACGGCAGTGCCGCCGAGCTCAGCTACAGCGCATGCTGGAAGAACCAGCAACAGCTCACGCTGCTGAAGGAGAACACCCGCTTTGTTTTCAGCGCAGGCAATGATGAACGGATCATCGACCGCATCAGCACGCTGACTGCAAACCAGGACGTATTGTTTGCAGATATCAAGGATGGATTTCTGGGCCTGCGGGTAGCGCATGAGCTCGAACTGCCTTCTGCACAACCCAAACAGTTTACCGACAACAAGGGAAATGTTACTGCCGTTGCAGCAAACGCCGTGGCAAGCGGCAATTACCTTACGAGTGAAGGAAAGCAAGGCGACAGCGCCTGGAGCACCCGCGGCCGCTGGTGCCTGCTGTATGGAAAAATAAAGGAAGACAGCATCAGCATTGTCATCATCGATCATCCTGCCAATCCGGGCTATCCCACTTACTGGCATGCGCGGGGATATGGTTTGTTTGCGGCCAATCCGCTCGGACAAAAGGTCTTCAGCAATGGCAGGGAAGAGCTTAATTTTTCTTTAAAGAAAGGAGCTTCTGCCATTTTCCGTTACCGGATCGTGGTATATTCGGGAAAACAACGGATCAGCATAGCCGAAATTAACCGGCTGGCCAATGAATTTGCGTCTGTCAAATGATCTCCTCAATCTACCTCAGAGCGATGTGCAGGTTCGTGTTGAGCGAATACTGTCGCCCGATTATGGAATACGTAGGCTCAACGCCTATGCCGAGCCAGTCGGCTAACGGGTATGCATACCTGATGCCTACCGATGCCTCGAAAGAGCTGAGATTGATAAGCTGGGGTGAAGCCACCAGGTAAAATCTCCTCAGTATCTCGAACTGGCCTTTCATATAAAAGGAAAAGCGCAGGTCTTCGGAGCTGTTGCCGGATTTGGCTGTTGTTCCCGAAGGGTTGAACCATTGCATCTTTCCTCCCATGAAATAGCTGAACCGGCTTTCTTCCTTGTTCCATTTTCCGGCTTCCAGTCCGAATCCCAGGGCCGATCCGGATTGCACCACATGATAAACAGTCAATGCGCCGAAAGAAGGAATGCAACAGTCCTTGCAGGTCTTCTGAGCATGGCCGTCCAAACGGACAAGTATAAACGCTGCCAGAAGCAGGGCGCCGGCTGTTCCCGGGAGCAGGCGCCTGTTGGGGGTGGAATAAGTATGATCTTTTTTGTCAGAGTAAAGATCGGGTTGTGAATTCATGACGTTTTATTGATGAATAATGCTGTTTCCTGATAGCTGAAAAGGTTCTGATGCAACAGATAGCATTTCATCATAGAATATTGATCCGTAACGAAAACTGAGGCAAGCCGTTTGTTCTGAGGATTGGAAAGGATAAGCTGAAAGAATTAAAGGGACTGTTTTCTCATTGCTTGCCGGACAAAGAACATACAAGTATAGAAATTATTCCTGGTTTTTAAAAGTCTTTCACTGCTTTTTTGGGCCGGCCGCCCCGGAGCGCAGCAAGGTATTTCCGGTAGTTTTGGGGGGCTTTCTGAGGACTTTTGGGGTACTTTCCGGGGGGCTGCACCCGGAAACTCCCCCAAAAGTACCCGGAAAGTACTCTAAAAACAGCCTAAAAATCTTCTGCGGATCTCCGGAAAACAACCGGCTTCTCATTTCCCTTTAAGAATATCTTCAATGGCAGCCAGCTCTTCTTTTGAATAATCGAGATTATTCAATGCATCGATATTGTTATCGAGCTGGGCAACAGAGCTGGCTCCGATCAGCACAGAAGTGATGCGCTTATCCTTGAGCAGCCAGGAAAGCGCCATCTGCGCGAGCGATTGTCCGCGCTGTTTTGCCAGCTCATTCAGCTTTTTCACTTTGCCCAGTTTTTCTTCCGTGATCTCGCTCGATTTCAAGAACCCATGCGGCTTGCCCGCCCTCGAATCGGCGGGAATGCCTTTGAGATAACGATCCGTCAGCAGTCCCTGCGCCAGCGGCGAAAACGGAATGCAGCCGATACCGTATTTTTCCAGCACATCCAGCAATCCGTTTTCTACCCATCTTTCAAACATCGAATATTTGGGTTGATGGATCAGGCAGGGTGTACCCAGGCTTTTCAATATCTGCGCAGCGCGCTCCGCTTCGGGCGCCTGGTAGTTGGAAATGCCTACATACAAGGCTTTTCCCTGCCGCACTATGGAATCCAGCGCCGTCATGGTCTCTTCGAGCGGAGTATTGGGATCGGGACGATGGGAATAAAATATATCCACATAATCGAGCTGCATGCGCTGCAGGCTTTGATCCAGGCTGGCGATAAGATATTTTCTCGAACCCCAATCTCCATAAGGGCCGGGCCACATCAGGTATCCGGCTTTTGAAGAAATGATCAGCTCATCGCGCAGATAGCCGGGGAAATCTTTTTTCAGTATCCTGCCGAAATTCTCTTCCGCAGAACCGGGCAGCGGGCCGTAGTTATTGGCCAGGTCGAAATGCGTAATGCCCCTGTCGAATGCCCGCCTGATGATGCTTCTGCCATTCTCAAAAACATCCACTGAACCGAAATTATGCCAGAGGCCCAGCGAAACAGCGGGAAGCAGCAATCCGCTTTTGCCGCAGCGGTTATACTTCATGGATTGATACCTGTCGGGAGATGGTGTGTAAGACATGATGGATGAATATTGAAGATTTAAGATTTAATATTTTATCTAACGGTGATGGCTATGTGAGCTTCGGGAAGCCCCTCTGCTTTGGCATCCAGTTCCAGCACGCCGGATTTTGTAGACGATTGAAGCACTGCCAGGCAAAGCCCGTTGAAGGCCTTGCGCGATGCGGACTGAAAGGATTCCAGGCTGGTTTCGTTACCATTGTCGGTAGCAATCAATTTTCCCGCGCCTTCAGTGCTGAAGCGGATCAGGTTATCGGCATCAGGAACGGGATTGCCCATCGCGTCTATGATCTTTGCAGTAACAAAGCAAAGATCAATGCCATCGTCATTGATGCTGTTCCTGTCGGCGCTCAGCACGATCTTCGCCGGCTTGCCTGCCGTTCTGATCTCCCTGGTCAATACCACCTGTCCATGCAGGCGCGAAACGGCTTTTATGGTTCCAGGCTCATAAGGAACACGCCACATGATGTGCAGATCGTCTCCTGTTTTCTTTTTTGCTCCCAGCGATTTTCCGTTCAGGAACAGCTCCACTTCATCGGCATGATTGTAATAGGCCCACACATCAACGGTATCGCCGGGCTTCCAGTTCCAGTGCGGGAAGATATGCAGTACGGGTTTGTTTGTCCATTCGCTTTGATACATATAGTACACATCCTTCGGAAATCCGGCCAGGTCAATAATGCCGAAATAAGAGCTTCTGGCAGGCCAGGGATAGGGCGTCGGCTCTCCCATATAATCGAAACCCGTCCAGATAAACTGGCCGGAAAGGAAAGGATATTTCCTGATCTCCTTCCAGGTTTCCTCATGCGTGGAGCCCCAGGGAGCGGAACAGTTATCATAAGCAGAACAGGTCAGGTCGGGATTGCCTTCATGAAAGGGCTTGTCCCAGCGCTCGGGCCAGCGGCGGATGCTGTCGGAAGGCATATCGTAATGGCCGCGCGTTTGCAGGGCAGAGACCGTTTCAGTAGCGATGAATTTTTTACCCGGAAATTTTTGAGGGAAAGAAGCAAAATCCTGGTGATGATAATTGAACCCCACCAGGTCGAGCGCGCCGGATTTGTAGATATTGTTATTGGGCTGCGGATCGTTCAATGCAGAAGTAATGGGCCTGGTAGTGTCGAGATGTTTGATGATGGATGCCAGCTCGGCGGCAATGCCGATGCCTGAAGAATCATTGTTGGCTGTCCATTGCTCGGGGATCTCGTTGCCGATGCTCCAGATGAATACACAGGGATGGTTCCTGTCGCGCAGCACCTGGTCTTCCAGATCGCGCCGGTGCCATTGGTCCCAGTAAAGATGATAATCATATTTTGTCTTTGCCCGCTTCCACATATCGAAAGCTTCGTCCATCACAATAAATCCCATCCGGTCGCAGAGATCGAGCAGCTCGGGTGCTGGCGGATTGTGCGAAGTGCGGATGCCGTTGCAGCCCATCTCCTTTAATATTTCCAGTTGGCGCTGCAGGGCGCGGGTATTGACGGCGGCGCCCAGGCACCCGAGATCGTGGTGGTCGCAAACGCCGTTTATCTTGACCGATTGCCCATTGAGGAAAAACCCGTTCTTCACATCGAAGCTGAAATAGCGCATACCCGTGTTCGTTATATATTCATCTTCGATCTTATTGCCGTTGATCACGCGGGTAACGGCCTTGTACAGGTATGGATCATGGAGAGACCATAAATGCGGGAACATGAGCTTGATCTGCTGCTTGACATCTTCCGTTGAACCGGCCTTGGCGGAAACAACGGCAGAAGCAGTGCCGACCGCTTTTTTTGCATCATCATAGAGCACTGTTCTTATAGTGAGCTGCTCGTCATGGTCTGTTGTATTATCGACCTTTACATTAATATCCACTGTTGCCGCATGCGCGTTGATCTCCGGAGTTCGGATATATGTGCCCCAGTGATCCACATAAATATCGTTTGTGGTTACCAGCCATACATTACGGTAAATGCCGGAGCCGGAATACCAGCGCGAATTAGGTTGCGGTGAATTGCTTACCCGGACGGCCAGTATGTTCTTTCCGCCGAAATGCAGGTAGGGACTGAGCTCATACCGGAAAGAGATATAGCCATTGGGCCTGATGCCCAGGTAATGGCCGTTGATCCATACTTCGCTGTTGCGGTATACGCCGTCGAAATCGATGAATATTTTTTTTCCTTTTGAAGATGCAGGAATGATGAATGTTTTGCGGTACCAGCCGATGCCGCCGTTCAATGCGCCGCCTCCTGTTCCCGCAGCGCTGGCTGAATCGAAGGGCAGCTCTATGCTCCAGTCGT
>CAYYZJ010000425.1:0-2213 GCA_964475615.1 uncultured Flavitalea sp.
CGTGCCTGTCAATAAAGATGATATCAGGGAATTCTCTTTCGATTTCGAGGGAACCGGTTTTATACTCGCAGGAGAATCCGAAAGAAAGGGCGGCGTTTCCGAAGATTATGTTTTTGAAGCCGAACTGTATATCGACGGGCAAAAAGCAGAAACGGCCAGGCTGCCGACAAGCTTCACCACCCGCCGCCATGAACTGTTCTGGAAATATGAATTGCCTGCGGGCAGGCATACGGTAAACATCAAAGTGCTGAACCCCGATTCCAGGTATGCGCTGAACTGCACAAGCTATATTGTGTTTTCCGACAAGCCGGTGAGGAAAAATCTGGTATCGAACTGATCGCCTGTGTTTATGATAATATCCTTTATCTTATTCCTTAAATTTGCCTAACCTTATTTCAGCGATTGTTTAAATATTGCATTATGAAAAAGACGGCTCTTTTTCTCTTTACATTAATAACGTTCGCGGCTTCTGCTCAGGATTCCGCCAAACAAAATAAGCAGAACAGCAAAGAGGCCGGCATCAAAAGCCTGGTCGAATCGCAGCGTTATATCTTTGTGGCCACACAAGCCACGTCCATGGGCGGACGCACGCGCCAACTGACCTCGCCTTATGACCTGAGAGTGGGAAAAGACACCATCAGCGCCTATCTCCCTTATTTCGGCCGCGCATATACGGCACCGGTAGGGAGCACCGACGCCGGCATCAAGTTCAATACAAAAGACTTTCAGTATACCGCCAGGGAAGGATCAAAAGGAGGATGGGATATCAATATCCAGACCAAAGACGCGAACGACAGCTACAAGCTCAACCTCAGCGTGTCCAAATCGGGATACGGCACTTTGCAGGTAACGACCGTTAACCGCCAGCCGATCTCCTATTACGGGTATATCAAAAAATGGAAATAGCGTTCACCTCAATTGCCCAGCATCCACGCGGGATGGTGTATCCTTACCGGCAACAATAGACGAAGAGCTGATGGCAATAGCCCTGATGATGGCGGCCATATTTTTCATGTCGAGGGTTTCTATTTCATCATCCAAGGTATGATAATATTTTTCCGAATCCATTTTGGAAGTGGAGATGGTATGCGCCGGCACGCCTTTCCTGGCCAGCGTGGCATTATCAGACCGGTAGAACAATTGCTGCTCGGGATATGGATCGGGATAGAACCTGAACTGGCTTCCCTCCAGATTCTTCTCCAGTATTTTGCCCATGTCCGTTTTTTCATAACCGGTGATGTAGGCGCTGTTCGTTCCCCATTTGCTTTCCGTTCCGATCATCTCGATATTGAACATGGCCGCGATCTTTTCCGGGTCGAGCTGCCTGGAAAAATATTGCGAGCCGTATCCGCCGATCTCCTCTGCACAAAACGTGGCAAATACCAGCGTGCGCGCATTGCTTTTCTTTTTGGCAAAATATTTTGCGAGCATGATCACTGCCGTTGATCCCGAGGCATCGTCATTGGCGCCGTTGTAAATGGAATCGCCTTCCGCATTCGGCCTGCCGATGCCAAGATGATCGTAGTGGGCGGAAAATATAACATATTCATTTTTCTTTGTCGTGCCCGGCAGTATGCCCACCACATTGGCCAGCCGCGCTTCGGTTACCTGTTGCCTGATATCAATCTCATATTCTGAAGGATCGAGAGCAGAAAGCACGAACACCACGCTTCGCGGCGATTTGAATTGCTGCGCCTTGTAGCGGTTCAGATTGGCAAACCTGTCGGCAAAGCTGGTGTCCACGATCACGAGAATGTTCTTGTTTCCATCGACATACTTAAATGCTTCTGCCCTGATATTATCGCCTGCTTTGATGAACGCCTTGGTATAACCGCTGTTCTGGTTTAGCCTGAGCTCGGGCGCTGCGCTGAAAACCACAATATGCTGCGAATCCAGTTGCCGGCCATCGAATGAGCCGTTTACCGATACCAGCGCGGATTTGACCATTGAAAAAGGCTGCCGGTAATCGCTGCCATTGCCCCAGGTATGCAGTCCCGCCGCCCTGAACTGCTGACTGATGAAATTGGCTGCTTTTTCAATACCGGGAGTAAACGTAGCGCGCCCCTGCATATCGTCGGATGATAACACTTTTTCAATGCGGGCCACTTCCTTTTCGTTAATAAGAGCATCGATGGATTGCGCATGAGCGGACAGGATAGATGCCCATGCGATGAACGCAGAAAAAATTTTCTTCATGCAGTATTGGTTTATAA